>WGAH01000174.1 GCA_015489145.1 Deltaproteobacteria bacterium | reverse complement strand
GCGTTGGGGTGGTCCGCGGCGTCGAATCCGTCGGCGTCGGCGTCGAAGTCGTCGTCTCCGGCGCAGTCGGCGTCGACGCCGTCGTACCAGGTCTCGGTGGCGCCGGGGTGGACGGCGGGGTCGCGGTCGTCGCAGTCGGAGCCGAGGACGCCTTCGGCGTTGGGGTGGTCTGCGGCGTCGAATCCGTCGGCGTCGGCGTCGAAGTCGCCGTCGGGGTCGCCGCCCTCGGAGCAGTCCTGGTCGACGCCGTCGTACCAGGTCTCGGTGGCGCCGGGGTGGACGGCGGCGGCCTCGGGCACCGCGCCGACGGCCCCCTCGGGCCGCGCGCCGGGCAGGTCGAGGCAGTCGCCGCCGGGCAGCGCCCCGCTGCCGGGCACGCCCAGGGTGGGCAGGCCGGCGTAGGCGTCGGGCACCCACCCGTCGGCATCGGCGTCGAAGTCGTCGTCCCCGGCGCAGTCCTGGTCGACGCCGTCGTACCAGGTCTCGGTGGCGCCCGGGTGGATGTCCCGGCCGGCCAGCCCGCTGCCCTCGGGCCCGGCCTCGGCGTCCCAGCAGTCGCCCTGGGCGACGGTGACGCCGTCCCGGTCGAGGTCCTGCTCGAACCAGGTCGTGCCGCAGGCGGCGAGGAACATCCAGCCGAACATGGCGGGCAGTCTACCGCACGACGCCCGCCGGCCCTGGGGCGCCGGCCGACCGCCGGCAGTCGTGGTGGGGGCGATCACCGTTCCAAGGCGATCATTCCTGGCCGGGTTCTTCGCAAGCCCCCCGGATTTGCCAGCCCCGCGAAACAAGCCCCGTCGGGATGCTAGCCCTACGCCCCTTTCCGGCCTTCTCCGGCGCCTCGCCGGGGACTGCCCGACGGTAGAACCGGTGTTTTCGAGGCGGCCGATGGTGCCCCCCCTAGCATCTTGAGGGGGGTTGTTTTTCCGGGTGATCACCTGGAGGGGGCTTGTCGACAAGCCCCCACCCGATGAACGCCTGGCGGTGGCCGGCGGGGGGTACACGAGGAGCGCCGGCCTTCCGGCCGGCAACGCGGTGCGCGTGGGCGGCGCGCCGGCCGACCGCCGGCATACCGAGGGAGCGGCTACTTGACCTCGAAGGGGTAGGCGACGCGCATCTCGGCGGGGGTCTTGTCGAGGGCGTCGACGTCCTTGGTGGTGAGCATCCCCTCGGTGTCGAAGGCGTAGGTGCCGGCGCCGAGCTTGTCGCGCGGGGTGATCAGGTAGGTGTCCTCGGTGGGCAGCGACTTGAGGTCGAACTTCACCGTGTCCTTCGCCACGTAGAGGTTCACCTTCACCGGGGTGGCGCCGGTGACCCCGGGCACGGCCTTTTCCTTGACGAACTCCATCGCGTGGAGCTGGAGGCCGAGGCGGGACAGCTCGCTGGCGCGCAGGGTGGAGCGGAAGATGAAGCGCTGGTCGGCGTTGGCGGCGAGCCGCACCTCGCCCGGGGTCTCGATGCCGGTGGTGGCGTCGAGCTCGGTGCCGACGGTCTTGATCGGCACGGCCTCGAGGTGCTCGAGCGCCTTGGCGCCCACGGCGTAGAAGCCCGGCTGGGGCGGCTCGGGGTAGAGCTCGATGGTCGGGCTGGGCAGCGGGGCGTCCTTGTCGGTGGAGATGCTGATCGCGCCCACGTTCTTGAGGTAGCCGTCCTTGCCGGCGATCAGGCGGCGCGTGCCCTCCTCGGGGGCGGGGAAGCTGAAGGTGCCGTCGGCCCCGGTGGTGAGGTGCTCGGTCATGCCCTCGACCTGGACGGTGGCCCCGTCGAGGGGCTGGCCCCAGACGTCGGTGACCTTGCCGGTGATCTGCGCCGGTTCCGAGCAGGCGCCGAGGAGGCTGAACGACAGGACGGTGGCGAGGGTGGCGAGCCGGGTTGCGCTTCGCATCGAGGACTCCACGGGTGGGCGAGGGCGGCCGTCGGCCGCGCGGGGCAGACCATACTACGCCGGCGCGCCCGGCGCACCGGGGGCGCTCAGCGGCGGCGGGGAAGGGCGTCCCGGATGGCGCCCAGGTCGAAGAGGCCGGCGCGGACGAGCTGCTGGACGACGCCTCGTCCGGCGCGGGCCAGGCGCGCGAGGCTCTCGACCCGGGTGTGGAGGAAGCGGGCGTGGATCATCTCGTCGGGCACCGAGCTGCCCGCCTCCTCGTCGAGGATGCGCATCGCCTCCTCGAAGCGGTCCACGGCCTGCTCGACGAGGCGCAGCTCGCGCTCGCGCAGCACCCGGGTGACCAGCTCGACGATGTCGGTCTCGGCCTCGTAGTGGCGGCGGCGGGCGCGGGGGGCGGGAACGCGGCGGATCACGCCCCAGCGCTGGAGCTCGGCCAGCGTCATCGACACGCTTCCGGCGCTGAGGCCGGTGCGCTCGGCGATGGCGTCGGCGTCCAGGGGCTCGCGCGACAGGTAGAGCACCGCCCACACGCGGCCCATCGAGGGCTTGAAGTTCCAGAAGCCCATCAGCTCGGCGAGGGTGTCCGAGACGAGGAGGCAGGCGCGCTCCCGGGCGAGGCGGGCGCGCTCGCGGGGATCGTCGGCGGTCGGCGCGGCGGCGCCGGTGGGGATCGTCGGGGCGTGCACGGCCGCGCACCTCCTGCCCCCTTTCCTAACCGGCGCCGGCTCGTTACGGACTCAATCACTTCAATAGCGATTGAAAAAACTGCCCGGGAGGCCGACGTGACCCTCGATGGCGCCCCCACCCTCGCCCCGCCGGATCCCCTGCCCGACCTCGGCGATCCGCGGGTTCCCCCGCGCCGCCTGCCCGCCGGCCTGCGCGCCGGCGAGCGCCGCAGCGCCCTGCGCCCCCTGCCCGCCATCGTGGCCCTGGTCGCCGAGGACCTCGCCCGCGCCGAGGTCGAGCTGGCCCGGCAGCTCCGGGCGGCGGTGCCGGCGGTGGGCGAGATCAACGCCTACCTCGCCGGCGCCGGGGGCAAGCGCCTGCGCCCGCTGCTCACCGCGCTGGGGGCCCGGGCCGCCGGCTTCGCCCCGGCCGACCCCGAGGCCCTGCCCCGCCTGATGTGCGTGGGCGAGCTGGTCCACCTCGGCTCCCTGCTCCACGACGACGTGGTGGACGACGGCCAGGAGCGCCGGGGCCAGCCGGCGGCCCACCGCCTGTGGGGGAACCCGGCGAGCATCCTGTCCGGCGACTTCTGCCTGGGCCGGGCGGTGTGGCTCGCCGCCTCGACGGGGGGGCACCGGGCGGTGCTGGAGCTCGGCCACACGGCGGCGGCGATGGCCGAGGGCGAGGTGATGCAGCTCCTGCAGGCCGGCCGCCTCGACCTCGACCTCGCCACCTACTTCGACATCATCGACCGCAAGAGCGCCGGCCTCATCGCCTGGTGCGCCGCCGCCGGGGCCTGGGCCGCCGGCGAGGTCGCCACCGCCGAGGCCCTGGCGCGATACGGCCGCGAGGTGGGCATCGCCTTCCAGATCAGCGACGACGTGCTCGACTACACCGGCGAGAAGCGGGTCACGGGAAAGCGCCGCGGCCGCGACCTCGAGGAGGGCAAGCCCACCCTGCCCCTGCTCCTCGCGATGGAGCGCGTGCCCGACCTGCGCGAGCGCCTCGCCCGCGGCGCCCCCTCGCCGGAGCGGGTGCCGGCCCTCATCGACGAGGTGGCGGCCTCCGGCGCCCTCGAGGACGCCCTGGCGGTGGCACGCGGCCGGGTCGAGGACGGCCTGGCGGCCCTCGACGGCGTGCCGGCCTCGCCCTGGCGCGACGCCCTGCGCGACCTCGCCTTCCACCTCGTCGAGCGGGTCCGGTGAGCGGCGCCCCCCCGCCGGCGGCCCCCGTCCCGGGCGACCCGGCCCGGGCCGAGCGCGTCCGGGCGATGTTCGACGCCCTGGCCCCCCGCTACGACCTCGCCAACCGGGTGCTCAGCCTGGGCCTCGACCAGGCGTGGCGGCGGCGGGCTGTGCGCGCGCTCGGCGACCTGCGCGGGGCGGTGGTGGTGGACCTCTGCGCCGGCACCCTCGACCTCACGCGCATGGCCCTCGACGCCGGCGCGGCCCGGGTCGAGGCGGTGGACTTCGCCGAGGCCATGCTCCGCACCGGGCGGGCGCGGCTGGCGGCCGGGGCCCCCGTGGAGCTGCACGTCGCCGACGCGCGCGCGCTGCCCCTGCCCGACGGCCGCGCCGACGCCCTGTGCTGCGGCTTCGGCCTCCGCAACGTGCCCGAGCTGGAGCGCGTCCTCGACGAGTGCGCCCGCGTGCTCCGGCCGGGGGGGCGGGTGGCGGTCCTCGACTTCTTCCGCCCCGAGACGGCCCTTTCCCGCTTCCTCCAGGCCACCTACAACCGCCTGGTGCTGCCGGTGGGGGGCGGGCTGATCACCGGGTTTTCCGAGGCCTACCGCTACCTGGCGGGCTCGATCGACGCCTTCGTCTCCCGCGGCGAGTTCGAGGCCCTCCTCGCCGCCCGGGGCTTCGCGGTTTCCGGCCGCGACATGCTGCCGCCCGTCGCCTCCCTGGTCGTGGGGGTGCGGCGATGAGCGGCGGCACCCGGCGCTTCGTCGTCGGCATCTCCGGGGCCAGCGGCATGCCCTACGCCCGGCGCCTGCTCGCCTGGTTCGCCGGCCCCGGCCGCGCCCGCGGGGTCGAGGCCCACGTCGTCGCCAGCCGGGCCGGGCGCCTGGTCTGGGCCCACGAGATCGGCGAGGACCTCGCCGCCTTCGGCCTGCCCGTCCACGCCCCCGGCGACCTCGGCGCGCCCTTCGCCTCGGGCTCGGCCCGCTTCGACGGCATGGCGGTGGCGCCCTGCTCGGCCGCCGCCCTCGCCCGCATCGCCCACGGCACGAGCCACGACCTCCTCGGCCGGGCCGCCGACGTCATGCTCAAGGAGCGCCGCCCCCTGGTGCTGCTGCTGCGGGAGGCGCCCTACTCCCTCGTCCACGTCCGCAACATGGCCCTCGCCATCGAGGCCGGGGCCGTGGTCCTGCCCGCCTCGCCCGGCTTCTACGCCCGCCCCTCCACCCTCGCCGAGCTGGTGGACGGGGTGGTGGGCCGGGTGCTCGACCAGCTCGGCCTCGACAACGACCTCGCCCCCCGGTGGTCGGGGATGGGAGAGCCGCGATGAACCGCACCACCCTGGCCCGCCTGCGCCTCGCCGGCCTCGACGCCGTGGCCCGCAAGGTGATCGCCGGCGAGCGCCTCGACGCCGAGGACGGCCTGCGCCTGTTCCGCACCGCCGACGTGGGCGCCCTGGGCGCGCTGGCCGACCTCGCGCGCCGGCGGCTCCACGGCGACGTGGTGACCTTCAACCGCAACCTGCACATCAACGCCACCAACGTCTGCGAGGCCGACTGCACCTTCTGCTCCTTCGCCCGCTCGGCCGACGACCCCGAGGCGGCCGGCGCCTGGACGCTGAGCGCCGAGCAGGCCGTCGCCCGCCTGCGCCGCGAGGGCGACGCCTTCCTCACCGAGGTCCACGTCGTCAACGGCCTCAACCCCTACCTGCCCTTCCGCTACTACACCGACCTGCTCCGGGCCCTGAAGGCCGAGCGCCCCGACCTGCACGTCAAGGGCTTCACGGCGGTGGAGATCGCCTACTTCGCCGACAAGTACGGCATGAGCGTCGAGGCCGTCCTCCGGGAGCTCGTCGCCGCCGGCCTCGACTCGCTGCCGGGGGGCGGCGCCGAGATCTTCGCCGAGGGCGCCCGGCGGCGGCTGTGCGGGGCGCCCCCCCGCGAGGAGGCGGCCGAGGGGCGGCGGGCCACGCCCAAGGTCGGCGCCGACCGCTGGCTCGACGTGCACCGCACCGCCCACCGCCTCGGGCTCCGCAGCAACTGCACCATGCTGTTCGGCGCCGTCGAGTCGCTGGAGGACCGGGTGGACCACCTCCTGCGCCTGCGCGCGCTGCAGGACGAGACGGGCGGCTTCCAGTGCTTCATCCCGCTGCGCTACCACGCCGCGAACAACCGCATGGCCCGCCTCGGCGAGACGACGGGCATCGACGTGCTCCGCACCTTCGCCGCCAGCCGGCTGATCCTCGACAACGTGCCGCACCTCAAGGCCTACTGGCCGATGCTCGGCGTCGGGATCGCCCAGGCGGCGCTGCACTTCGGCGCCGACGACCTCGACGGCACCGTGCGCGAGGAGCGCATCTACCACATGGCCGGGGCCACGACCCCCCAGGGGCTGAGCCGGGCCGAGCTGGCCCGCCTCATCCGGCACGCCGGGCGCGTCCCCGCCGAGCGCGACACCCTGTACCGGGTGGTGCGCTGGGCCGACGAGGACGCCGGGGGGGCCGCCGCGGCGCCGGCGGCGGGCGAGCCCGGGGGGCGCGACGCGGGGGCCGCCTCGGCGCTCGCGGGGCTCCGGCTCGCCGTGGTCGGCTACCTCAACGCCCTGCCCCTCGTCCGGGAGCTGGGCGGCGCGCGGCTTCTCGCCGGGCATCCCAGCGAGGTGGCGCGGGCGCTGGTCGAGGGGCGGGCCGACGCCGGGCTGGTGCCGGTGGGGGCGCTGCTGGCCGAGCCGGGCCTGGCGGGCTTCCGGGTGGTGCCCGACCTGGCCATCGGTTGCGACGGCCCGGTGGACAGCGTGCTGCTCGTCGCCGAGACGCCGCCGGAGCGGTGGCGGCGGGTGGTGCTCGACGGGGCGAGCCGCACCTCGGCGATCCTCGCCCGGCTGCTGCTGGCCGAGCGGGCCGGGGCGATGGGGCTGGCGGGGCCCGTCGAGATCGTCGAGGCGCCGGCGGGCGCGGCCCTGGAGCGGGCCGGCGGCGAGACGGCGGCGCTGGTCATCGGCGATGCGGCCCGCGCTCTCGACGCGCGCTGGACGGTGCGCCTCGACCTGGGCGCCGCGTGGCGGGCGTGGACGGGGCTGCCCTTCGTCTTCGCCGTGTGGGCCGGCCGCCCCGACCTCGACCCGGCGGCGGTGGCGGCGATTCGGGCCGCCGGCCGCGCCGGCCTCGCCGCCCTCGACGCGGGGCGGCTCGTCCGCGACCCCGAGGATCGGCGCTACCTCGTCGAGCGCATCCGCTACGCGCTCGACGACCGGGCCACCGCCGGCCTGCGCCGCTTCGCCGCCCTGGCCCACGCCGCCGGCCTCCTGCCGCGCCGGTCCTGGTCGCTCCATGCCCCGCCGACCCCGCGCCGCCGCCGGGTGCGCGACGTGGACGCCCTGCTCGCCAAGGGCGCCGAGGGCGGGCGCCTCGGCTTCGACGAGGCGATGGTGCTCGAACGCCACGCCCCCCACCAGGACCTCCTCGCCGCCGCCCACCTGCGGCGCATGGCCCTGCACCCGACCCGCGAGGTCACCTACATCGTCAGCCGCAACGTCAACTACACCAACGTCTGCACCGTGGCCTGCCGCTTCTGCGCCTTCTGGCGGAGCCGCCGCCACGACGAGGCCTACGTCCTCGACCGGGAGGCGATGGCGGCCCGCCTCGACGAGCTGGTGGCCCACGGCGGCGTCGAGGTGCTGCTCCAGGGCGGGCTCCACCCCGACCTCGACATCGCCTGGTACGAGGACCTGTTCCGCTGGATCAAGGCGCGCTGGCCCCTCGACCTCCACGCCCTGTCCCCCGACGAGGTCACCCACATCGCCCGGGTCAGCGGCCTGTCCGTCGGGGAGACGCTCGACCGGCTCGTCGCGGCGGGGCTCGACAGCGTTCCCGGCGGCGGCGCCGAGATCCTCGTCGACGAGGTGCGCCGTCGCATCGCCCGGGGCAAGACCAGCGCCGGCGAGTGGCTCGACGTGATGCGCCAGGCCCACGCCCGCGGGCTCAAGGCCTCGTGCACGATGATGTACGGGGTGGGCGAGCGCCCGGAGCACCGCGTCACCCACCTGCTGCGCCTGCGCGAGCTCCAGGACGAGTCCCTGGCGCGGCGCAACGGGGGCGGCTTCACCGCCTTCATCTGCTGGCCCTTCCAGGCGGGCCCGACCCGCCTCGAGCCCGGCAACGTCAGCGCCGCCGAGTGGCTGCGGGTCAACGCGCTGAGCCGCCTGGTCCTCGACAACATCGCCAACGTGCAGGCGAGCTGGGTCACCCAGGGGCCCGGGCTGGCCGAGGCGAGCCTGTGGGGGGGCTGCAACGACTTCGGCAGCGTCATGCTCGAGGAGAACGTCGTCAGCGCCGCCGGCACGACCTTCCGCATGACGATCGCCGACGTGGAGCGCAGCATCCGGGCCGCCGGCTTCACGCCGGTGCGCCGCAACATGAGCTACGACCACCTGCCCGGGGCGCGGTCGGCGGGAGGGGCGGAACCCGCGCCCCCGCCGGCGAAGTGAGGGGTGGCGCGATGGGTGCGGGACGGCGGCTGGAGGCGGCCTGGGTGTGGACGGGCGAGACCCTGCTGCGCGACGCGGCGGTGATGCTCGACGCCACCGGGCGGGTGACCGCGGTGGAACCCGCGCCGGGGGCGCCGCCGGGGCTGCTGATGCCGGGGCTGGTCAACGCCCACACCCACCTGGAGCTCAGCGACCTGCGCGGGGCGGTGCCCGGCGGCGACGGCCTGTTCGCCTGGGTGACCGCGCTGTTGCGGCGGCGGCGGGAGCCGGACCCGGCGGCGATGCTCGCCGCGGCCTTCGAGGCCCGGGAGGCCGGCGTGGCGGCGGTGGTGGACGTGGGCAACACCGGCGCGAGCCTGCCGGCCCTGGCCGAGGCGGGGCTGGGCGGGGCGCTGCTGGTGGAGGCGATCGGCCTCGCCCCGGAGCGCTGGCGGGTCGCCTTCGACACGGCGGCGTGCCTGCGCCCGCCGCCGGGGTTGCGGGTCGGCGTCACGGCGCACGCCCCCCACTCCTGCGCGCCGGAGCTGCTGCGGCGGGCGCTGCGCGGCGGGCCGGCGACGGTGCACTGCGACGAGGACCCGGACGAGGCCCGCGTCCTGGGCGAGCGGGCCGGGCCCTGGGCCGAGTTCCTCGCCCTGCGCGAACCGGAGTGGGACGCCCGCCTCGGCCGCGCCCCGAGCGGCACGGCCCTCCTCGACGACCTGGGGCTCCTCGGGCCGCACCTCGGCCTCGTCCACATGGTGGCGGCCCGCGAGGCGGACCTCGACCGGGCGGCGGCGGCCGGGGCCGGCGTGGTCCTCTGCCCGCGCTCCAACCTGTTCATCGGCCGCGCCCTCCCCCCGGTCCCGGCGATGGTCGAGCGGGGCATCCCCCTGGCCATCGGCACCGACTCCCTCGCCTCGGCCCCCGACCTCGACCCCCTCGCCGAGGCGGTGGTGCTGGCGCGGGCCTTTCCGCGGGTGCCCCGCGAGGTGTGGGCCCGGTGGACCAGCCAGGCGCTCGCCAGGGCGAAGGGCAGGGCGAAGACGCTGTGGGCCAGCTTGATGTCGCGGGCGAACAGGCGGCCCGCCGCGAGGATGCCCGGGCGGCGGCTCATCGCGAATCCCCGGGAAACACCGGGGTCCTG
>WGAH01000173.1 GCA_015489145.1 Deltaproteobacteria bacterium | reverse complement strand
ACCTGGCGCTCAACGCCCGGGCGCGCATCATCGAGCTGGGCTTCGAGGAGGCGTTCGCCCGGCAGGGGGCGGCGTGGCTCGACGGCGCCCTGCGCGCCGCCCTCGACCGCCGCGGCCTCGCCGCCACCCCGGCGGCGGTGGCCGCGCCGCCCCCCGAGCGGGTGCGGCTGCGGGGCCTGCACCCGGACGACGGGCACGACAACCTCAACCTGCCCCGCACCGTCCTCGCCCCCGGCCCGGTCCCGGCGATCCCCGAGGGGCTCGGCGCGCGCTGGCTGCTCGTGCCCTACCTTCGCAGCTACTACGTCCACAACGCCGGCTGGTTCATCGGCCAGGACGAGGGCTGCATGGCCGGGGCGCGGGTGGACGTCTTCCTCGTGCTCTACGACCTCGCCGAGGGGCGCGCGGCGTGGTGGATGGAGGCGACCGGCCGGCACATCCAGCCCCACGTCGGCCAGCCGAGCACCGCCGAGCAGGAGCAGTACCTGCTGTGGGCCGAGGAGCAGGTCGAGCGCGCCCTGCGGCGCGGCCTGTTCCGCTGACGGCGGCCAGGCGCGGCCCTCGGCGCGGGCGCCCGCCGGTCAGCCCGGTCCGTTCGGGCTCCACGGCATCGGGCAGTCCCGACAGCGCGGCCGATCCGGCACCCCGCGGCTCGCCACGGCTCGCCGGTCGGCCTCGAGCCCGCGCCAGATCGCGCTGAGGCGACCGGCGGTGACCTCCCCCACCCGGTTGTCGAGGGCCGGGTCCCACGGGCAGAGGGTGACCTTGCCGTCCCAGCTCACGGTGAGGGTGCGGTCCACGGCCAGGCAGCGGCGCGGCCGGTCCTCCTCGCCGAGCTCGGCGGCCAGGCCCAGGGCCCCGGCGACGCGGGCGAGGTCGGCGCGGGCGCGGGCGTTGGCGAGGTGGTGGTCGTGGTCGGCGCGGCGGAACCACAGGCGGTCGCCCTCGGCGGGAAAACGCCCGGCGGCGGGCTCGAGGTCGGGAAAGCGCGCCGCGAGGGCGCGGGGATCGAGCCCCTCGACGGCGGTCGCGACGGCGAGCAGGCGGACCGACGGCCCCCGGGCGCGGCGCAGGGCGTCGAGGGCGGCGCCGTCGCCGCGATCGAGGTCCACCACCCACTCCTGCGGGGCGGGATGGTCCACGAGCCCCGCCACCTCGTCCGTGAGGAAGGCGCCGTCGGTGTGGACGCGCAGGCGGTCGGCGAGGCCGTCGCGGTGGATGCGGTCGAGGAGGAAGCGCAGGATCGGCGCGATCTCGGGGTGGATCAGCGGCTCGCCCCGCCATCGCAGGGCCAGGGTGCCGAAGCGCAGGCGCGCCCGGAGCAGGTCGTCCACCACGGCGCGCACCACCTCGAAGCCCATGAAGCCGCGCCCGAAGTCGACGTGGTGGTGGTCGCGCAGGCGGTTCCAGTTGTCGGCGCGGGGCGGCTCCGGGCAGCCGGCGACGAGGTCGTCCCAGCGGCTCCGGGGGGTGGGGCAGCCCGGCCAGTCGCAGGGGCAGACGTCGGTGAGCTCCAGGGTGAGGACGGCGTCGGGGTGGTGCTCGACGCGCCGGCGCAGGCGGCTCGCCCCCTCGATCAGCCGGCGTCCGACCGCCCGGCCGGCCTCGGCAGCCAGCTCGGCCAGGGAGTCGCTCTCGGGTCGCAGGTAGCAGGTCTGGTTGCAGGGGGTGGTGCAGCGCTTCACCACCCGGCGCCGCTCCCGCAGCTCCGGCGAGCGCCAGATCTGCCGGAGGGTGGAGCGCCGCACGTCGCCGAAGGCCCCGGCGAGGAAGTCGAGGTTGCCGTCGCACATGATCGCCCGGCCGTCGGCGTGGATGTAGAGCTCCTTCCAGCCGGCCCAGCAGGGCGCCTCCAGCGGGGTCAGGCGGCTTTCGTAGTAGCGGGGGATGCGCCGCAGCTCCTCGGGGGTGTTCTGGATGCGGAAGCCCGCCGCTCCCTGCGCCTCGGCCCGCCGGGCGAGGCGCTCGGCCACCGGAACCAGGGGGCCCGTGTCGCGGAACCACAGGTCGCCGGCGGCGGCCTCCTCGTGCTCGCCGCGAAACAGGTTGAGCACCTGCACGCCGTCGAAGCCCAGCTCGGCCAGCGCGTCCAGCGAGGCCTCGAAGCGCTCGAGGTTGCGGGCGTGGAGCAGGCTGTTGGCGAGGATCTTGCGGCGCGGGTGGCCGGCCGCGGCGTCGGCCCGGCGAATGCGCCGGTAGCCCTCCACCGCCCGGGCCCAGGTGCCCTCGCCGCGCACGGCGTCGTGATCCTCGGGCGCCCCGTCGAGGGAGAAGATGAAGTGCAGGCGATCCACCGGGATGCGGGCGATCGCCTCCGCGCGCCGCTCGCTGATCAGCGTGCCGTTGGTGGTGACGGTGACGTAGAAGCCGCGCCGGACCGCGTAGTCGAGGATCTCCACCACGTCGGCGCGCATGAAGGGCTCGCCGCCCAGCGGGTTGAAGACCTCGACGCCCCAGGCGGCGGTCTGGTCGATGATGCCCTTGATCTCGTCGGTGGACAGCTCGGGGGCGTCGTAGCAGGTCGTGCACATCGCGCACGACAGGTTGCAGCGCAGGGTGAGGTTGAGGCTCACCCGGTCGGGCGGGGCGAGGGACCAGCCCGTCCGGCGCGACAGCGCCATCGCCACGTCCCGGAACCATTCGCGTCGGCTTCGCACCCCTCCCTTGTAGCCGGTGGGCGGCGGGAGGCGAACCCGCGGCGGTATAGGCTCGGGGCGAGGTCCCCATGCGCATCCTGATCGTCCACCACGGGCTGCTGCCCGCCGACGACCGCCCGACCACCGGCGGCGCCCTGCGCGCCTGGCACCACGGCCGCGCGCTGCTCGAGGCCGGCCACGAGGTCCACTGGCTCACCCGCGCCCAGGACGCGCCGGGGGGCTTCGCCACGCCGGCCGACCTCGTGCGGCGGGCGCGGGCCCTGCGCCCGGACCGGATCGTCTGCGTGCAGCCCGAGGAGGCGCCGGCGCTCGCGACCCTCGGGGTGCCGATGGCCGTGGACCTCTACGCGCCGCGTCTGCTCGAGGCCCCCTTCGAGGGCACCCTGGCCCGGGAGGCGATGCACACCCTGCGGGCCCTCGCCGCCGGCGACGTGTTCCTGGCGAGCAACCCCCGGCAGCGCTGGAGCTGGCTCGGCGTGCTGGCGCTGGCCGGAGTGGACGTGCGGACGGACCCCGTGCTCCTCGTGCCCCTGGTGGCCCCCGAGGGCCCGCGACGGCGCATTCCCCGCACCCTTCACCTGGTGGCCGGCGGGGCCGCCTGGCCCTGGCAGGACCCGCGACCGGCCCTGGAGCGGGTGCTGGCCTGGATGGACCGCCGGGGAGAGGGGCGCGTGACCTGGTACGGCGGCGCGCCCCTCATCGGCGAGAGCGGCCCGGAGGGCGCCTGGACCCTGCCCGAGCACCCACGCCTGCGGGTGGCCGGATGGGTGCCCCGCGGCGAGCTGCTGCGGGCCTACGCCTCGGCGAGCGCGGCGGTGGACTGGATGGCGCCCAACCCCGAGCGAAGCGTGGCCCTCGCCTTCCGCCACGCCGACTACCTCGGCTGCGGCCTGCCGATCCTGACGGGGCCCGACAGCGCCCTGGCCGACCTGCTCGGGGAGGCGGGCTGGGTGGGCGAGGACGTCGAGGGAATCCTCGACGCGGTGGCCGACCACCCCGAGGAGCTGCGCCGGCGCTCGCGAAACGCGCGGCGCCTCGCCCGGGAGCGGCTGTCCCTCGCGGCCTGCGAGGCCCCCCTCGTCCGGTGGGTCGAGGCGGGCACGCGCCATCCCCGGGCGGAGGGGCCGCTGGTGGAGGCCGCCCGCCACGAGGCCCGGGCCCGGGAGGCCGTCGCCCGCGCCGAGGCCGCCGAGGAACGCGCGGCCCGCGCCGAGGCCGAGGTCGCCCGCAAGCGCGAGGAGGTGGCGGCGCTCACCGCCCGCCTGCAGGCGACCGAGGGCACCGTCGAGCGCCTCGCCCGGGCCGTCGACGAGGTGGCCGGCTTCAAGCGCGAAGCCATCGCCGTGCTCGGCGGCCGCTCCGAGCGGGCCCTGCGCTCGCTGGCCGAGGCCGAGCGCGAGATCGCCATCCTGCGGGCCGACGTCGAGAAGAAGAGCGCCGAGCTGGCGGCGATGGACGAGCTGCGGGCCCGGCTGGAAAACGACCTGCGCCACCTGCGGGCCGAGGTGGAGCGCCTCCGCCGGCGGGGCATCCTGCGCCGAGGGTGAGCTGCCGCCGCCTCAGCGCCCGTCGAGGGCCTCGGTGTCGACGCGGAGGACCGCGTTCCCCCGCCGGGGGGCGGCGGCGACCACGACGCCCCCGGGGGCGAGGATCGCGCTCTCGCCGCGAAATCGCGTGTCGCCCTCCTCGCCCCAGGTGTCGGCGGCGACGAACCAGCCCGGCCAGCCGCCGAGGCGCCAGCGCCAGTAGCCGTGAATCGGCTCGTCCTCGTCGACCCAGTTCGTGCAGAAGGCGGCGACGGTGGCCCCCGCGTCGAACAGGTGCGCGACGAAGCCGTCGTCGTTGAGGTCCATGCAGATGCCCGGCGCGAGGACGCCGAAGGGCTCCGCCCGGATCGCCAGGCGCTCCTCGCCCGGCGTCGCCCAGGCGCGGTCGAGCTCGTAGAGGTAGACCTTGCGGTAGCTCGCCACGAGGTCGCCGCGGGGGCCGATGAGGAGGGCGGCGTTGTAGAGGCGGTCCCCGTCGGCCTCCGGGTAGCCGGCCACGATCCAGCAGGCGTGGCGCCGGGCCACCGGGGCGAGGGCCGCGAAGGTCGGCCCGTCGGCGGGCTCGGCGTGGGGGCGCAGGGCGTCGGCGTCGGGCCAGACGTAGCCGGTGGTCGCCATCTCGGGCAGCACCACCAGGTCGGCGCCCCGGGCCGCGACCTCGGCGAGGCGGGACAGCTCGGCGCGCGCCCGGTCGGGGCGGCCCTTCGGAGGTCGGTACTGCACGGCCGCGAGCTTCACGGGTGCAGCGTAGCAGGGCCGCCACCTCGCGGGATAGCAGCGGGGCATGAAGCGCCGCCGGCTCCGCATCCTCCTGGCCCTCCTCGTGCTGCTGCTGCTCGCCGCCGCCCTGCCGGCCCGCCGGGTGGGCGACGACGCGATGGCCTTCTCGATCCAGCGCGGCGAGTGGGTGTGGATCGTGCCCGACCGCGTCCGCAAGGCCGACGTGGTGCTCCTGCGCGACCCCCTCGACCCGGCCCGCAAGGTCCTTCGGCGCGTCGTCGCGGTCGCCGGGGAGCGGGTCCGCTACGAGGACGGCGTGGTGCGGGTCAACGGCAAGCGCATCCGCCAGACCGACATGGGGCGGCAGGACGAGGCCCACTGCTACAAGGAGGTCATCTGGTCCAAGCCGCCGGCCCGGGCCAACCCCTACTTCGTCCGCAAGCTGGTCAAGCCGGTGAAGTGGAAGATCGACGGCCGGGTGGTCGTGCCCGAGGGCCACCTCTACGTGCTCGCCGACAACCGCGACCAGGCGATGGACTCGCGCTGGTGGGGGCCCGTGCCCGAGGAGGCCGTGCTCGGGGTGGCGCGCTTCCGCCTCGGCCGCAAGGACCTCTGGCGGCCCCGGGCCGAGCTGCTCCTGCCCGAGGAGTAGCGACCGCCCCGAGGCTCCGCTCAGCCCCGCAGCCACTCCCGCCAGTCGCCGCGACGGTGGGGGCCGTGGAGGCGCAGCACCGGGCCGAGGGGCACGATGCCCCGGGGGTTCAGGTCGCGGAGGCCCTGGTAGTACATGCGCTTGATCGCCTCGACGTCGACGGTGTGCGCCACCCCGGGGAAGCCGAACAGGGCGCGGGTGTGGTCCTCGAGGTTCGGGAAGTCGGCGAGGCGCTTGAAGCCGCAGGCGAACAGGTCGGCGTAGACGAGTTCCCAGCGAAGCAGGCTCGTGAACAGGGCCCAGTCCGGCTCGGTCAGGCGGTCGCCGAGCAGGAAGCGCCGGTGGGCGAGACGCCGGTCCAGCTCGTCGAGGGCCTCGTACAGCGCCGTGAGCGCGTCCTCGTAGGCCGCCTGCCCCCGCGCGAAGCCGACGCGGAAGAAGCCGGTCGCGACGCGCTCGTGGACGAAGGCCCCCGCCTCCTCCACGGCGGGGAGCCGGTCCTCGGGGGCCATCCGCACGCGGGCCAGGGGCGCGTCGGGGTCGGCGAGGTCCTCGAAGGCGGCGTCGAAGATGCGAAGGATGTCGCCGGACTCGTTGTTGACCACCGCGTCGGCGCGGGCGTCCCACAGCATCGGGACGGTGACGCTGCCGGTGTGGCGCGGCGCGGCGCGGCGCACGAGCTCGTGGAGCCGCTGGCTCCACGAGCT
>WGAH01000172.1 GCA_015489145.1 Deltaproteobacteria bacterium | reverse complement strand
GGTAAATGTAAAAATATTGTTCGTGCCTACACGCTCCGCGAAATTGGAATTAGAAATCTAGGTTTCGCAGAGCGTGATCAACCCAGGGTCGACAAGCCCCCGCACGATGATCACCTGGCGGCGGGGCGCCCGGGGAGCGTCGACCGACCGCCGGCGAGGAAGCGGCGAGACGCCGGCCCGACCGGAACGGTGGGAGTCGCCTGGGAACACCGGCCGCCGGCCTGGCTCCGCCGGCCTGCCGAGCCGGCCCGGCGGGGATAGGAGCGCGGCCATGGAAGCGCCCGCCGTCCCGCACCTCGTCGGCAACGAGGCCGTTCGCGCCCGCCTGGCGGGCCTGGCGGCCCGCGGTCGCCTGCACCCCTGCCTGCTGTTCGAGGGCATTCCCGGCCTGGGCAAGGCGGGCACGGCGCGCTGGCTGGCGATGCTGGCCAACTGCGAGGCCGAGCCGCTGGCCGCCGGCGACCCGGCCGCCGCCGCGCCCTGCGGCGCCTGCTGGTCCTGCCGCAAGATCGCCGCCGGCGACCACCCCGACGTCATCGAGGTGGGCCTCGACCCCGAGCGCGCCACCCCGATCATCAGCGTGGCCCAGGCCCGCGAGCTCATCGGGCGGCTGCGGGTGCGCCCCTTCCAGGCGCGCCGGCGCTTCGTCTTCATCGACCCGGCCGAGGCGCTGACGGTCGAGGCCGCCAACGCCCTGCTCAAGACCCTCGAGGAGCCGCCCGCCGACACCGGCTTCGTGCTGGTGAGCGCCGCCGGGCGGCTGCTGCTGCCCACGGTGCTGTCGCGCAGCCAGCGCGTCCACTTCCAGCCCGTCGAGACTTCGCGCATCGAGGCCCTGCTCGTCGAGCGCGGCACCCCGCCCGACACCGCGGCCTTCGCCGCCCGCCTGGCCGCCGGCTCCCCGGGGCGGGCGCTGGCGCTGGCCGAGGGCGAGGCGGAGCGCTGGCGCGAGACCCGCGACGCCCTCCTCGCCGCCCTGGCCGGGGGGAGTGCCGAGCTCTTCGCCGCCACCGAGCGGTGGGCGCGGGGGGAGCGCGCCGAGGTGCGCGAGCGGGTGGAGCGCGTGCTGGACGTGCTGGGCCACCTGCTCCGGGACGCGCTGGCGGTGGGCGCCGGCCGCGAGTCGGCCGTCCTCGACCCCGCCGTCCTTCCGGCCCTGCGCGCCTGGGCCGGGGCCCTTCACCGCGAGGGGGCCCGCGTCCTGGTCGAGGCGCTGGCCGAGGCCCGGCGGGACCTCGACGCCAACGTCACGCCCCGCCTCGCCCTGGACGCGCTCCTGGCCACCTTCATGACCGAGCTCGGCCCGGCCCGCCGCGCCGGGGGGAGGACCGCGTGAGCCGCAAGCGCAGGAACCGCCCGCCCCGGGTGGACGAGCCGCTGCCCGGCTGCCTCGACAGCCACTGCCACCTCGACCCCGAGGCCTTCGACGGCGACGACGGGGTCGACGCCGCCGTCGCCCGCGCCCGGGCGGCCGGCATGGTGGCGATGGTCACCATCGGCTCCGGCTACGGCGAGCGCAGCGCCGTCCACGCCGTCGCCCTGGCCGAGCGCCACCCGGACGTCTGGGCCACCGTCGGCCTGCACCCCCACGACGCCCGCGCCTGGTCCCCCGAGCTCGCCGCCGCCCTGCGCGCCCACGCCGCCCACCCGCGCGTGGTGGCCCTCGGCGAGATGGGCCTCGACTTCCACTACGACCTCTCGCCGCGCGACGACCAGCGCCGCGCCCTGCGCGAGCAGGTCCGCCTCGCCCTGGAACTCGGCCTGCCCATCGTGATCCACGACCGCGAGAGCGACGGCGAGACCCTGGCGATCCTCGACGAGGAGGGCGCGTTCGCCGGCGCCGGCGTGCTCTACCACTGCTTCGGCGGCGACCGCGACGAGGCGGCGCGCATCGTCGAGCGCGGCGGCCACGTCTCGATTTCGGGGATCGTCACCTTCAAGAAGGCCGACGAGCTGCGCGAGGTCGCCCGGGCCCTCCCCGGGGACCGGCTGCTGGTCGAGACCGACAGCCCCTTCCTCGCCCCGGTGCCCTGGCGGGGGCACCGCAACGAGCCGGCGCACATGGTCCACACCGTGCGCGCCGTCGCCGCCCTGCGGGGCGAGGATCCCGAGGCGCTCGCCCGCCGCACCGCGGCCAACGCGGCGCGCTTCTTCGGGCTGCCGCTCGGCTGAGGGCGCTCAGTCCTCGCGCTTCGGGCGGGCCTCGTGGGGCGCGTTGGCGTCGGCCTCCGGCGTGTGGATCGGGAAGGCCGGGGTGGTGCCCTTGTTCTGGAGCTGGCGCTTGCGGGCCTTGCCGGCGCGGCTGTGGCGGAGGGCGCGGCGGAACTCGGTCTGCTCGGTCTTGCTGGCCATGGGTGTCCCCTGGGATCGCGGATCTGGGAAAGGAAAGCCGCCGGTCCCTAGCGCCCGGCTCACAAGATGTCAAACCGGCGCGACGGCGGACGATGCACGGATAGGGTGCGAGCGGCGACACGCTCGAGGAGGAAGGATGCGCGGTCGGTACGCGGACGGGTCGGAACGGGGCTTCGCCCGGGGCATCGCGGTGGGGTTCGCCGCCGCCGCCCTCGGCGGCTGCGCCCAGCTCGGCGACATCAAGGACAAGGTCGAGGGGGTGACCAACCGCTTCGTCCTCGAGGGCTTCGAGATGGGCCTGCTTCCGCCGGAGGACGACACCATCGCCAGCGCCCTCGCCGAGGCCGACCTGGGCGAGGGCGCGCGGGTCACCGCCTTCCTCGCCGACGCCACCGAGGCCGACCAGCTCGAGGACGCCCCCATCGAGGGCGCCGACGTCTCCTTCGTCTCCAGCGTCTACGGCTCGATCCTGCTGCGCGAGGAGGGCGACGGCGCCTACACCCTCGACGCCGGCGACGGCCTCGCCTACGTCGCGAACGAGGAGGCCGTCCTGCGGGCTTCCTACGGGGGCGCCAACCGCTCGGCCTCCCTCGTCACCCCCCAGGCGCCCCGGGCGGGCATCGACGGCTGGCACGAGGCCGGCAGCCCCCTCGAGGTCGACCTGCGCGGCCAGGGCTTCGACGCCGCCCTGGTCACGGTGCTCGACACGGCCACCGGCGAGGTGAGCTTCAGCAACCTGCCCGAGACCGCCGAGGACTTCTACGACCTCGCCCGGGGCGCCGGCGAGCTCGTCGTCACCGTTCCCGGCGGCGCGCTGGCCTCCGAGGGCTTCTACGCGGTGGGGGTCGCGGGGGTGGTGACCGCCGACGAGGCCGACTTCGTCGAGGTCAACACGGCCCTCTCCTCCTTCATGGCGGCCTGCTTCCGCTTCTCGGCGGTCTGCACGCTGCCCGACGAGGCGCTGTGCGAGGCCCCGCCGGCCGAGTAGCCGCGCCCGCTCAGCGCACCTCGATGCGGGCCGGCATCATGGCGGCGACCCCCTCGGGGCCGAGGGCGCGCCGCAGGGCGGCCAGCTCGCCGAGCGCCGCGCGCAGCTCCGGGGCCGCGCTCAGGGCGTCGTCCTCCGGCGGCTGCATCGCGTCCTCGACCAGGCGCTCCAGCAGGCTCTTGCGCTCGGGGTAGCGCCAGATCGCCAGGCCTTCCTCGTCGCGCCCGGCCAGCTCGGCGGCGCGGCGGATCGCCACGTCGAGGCCCCCCAGCTCGTCGACGAGGCCGAGGCGCGCCGCCTGCTCGCCGGTCCACACCCGCCCCTGGGCGACGGCGTGGACCTCGTCGAGGGACAGCCCGCGGGCGTCGGCCACCCGGGTGAGGAAGGTCTGGTAGAACACGCCGAGGTAGCGGCGGAAGTGCCGGCGCTCCTCCGGGTCGAAGTCGGTGGTGGAGCTCAGGAGCCGGGCCATGCGCCCCCGCTGGAAGCTGTGGACCCGCAGGCCGATCTCCTCGTAGAGGCCCCGCAGGTTCACCTTGCCGCCGAACACCCCGATGCTGCCCGTCAGCGTGGTGGGCTCGGCGACGATGTAGTCGGCGCCGGTGGAGATGTAGTAGCCGCCGCTGGCCGCGTAGTCGCCCATGCTGATCACGACGGGCTTGACCTCGGCGGTGCGGCGCAGCTCCCGCCAGATCGCCTCGCTGGCGGTGCCCGAGCCCCCGGGCGAGTCCACCCGGAGCACCACCGCGACCACGTCGTCGTCGTCGCGCACCTCGCCGAGCTGCCGGCGGAGGGTCTTGTCGCCGATGCCGCTCCCGCCGAACAGGTCGCTGCCGCTCTCGCCTCCGGTGATGGTGCCGTGGGCGTAGATGACGGCGATGCCGCGCTTCCCGGAGGACCACCGCCGCCGCAGCTTGCCGAGGTAGGCGCTGCCCCGGATCGGGTCGTCGCCGACGCGGCCCTCGGCCAGCTCGTCGCGCCAGGCGGTGCCGTCGATGGCCCCGGCCGCCTCGGCGTCGAAGGGGGTCATCGGCGCCGCGTCCACCAGCGCCCGCGCCCGCTCCACCGGCCAGCCGCGCCCATCGGCGATGCCCTGGACGAAGGTGGCGTACAGGCTGTCGAGCATGGCGTTGGTCGCCTCGGCGGCGGGCTCGGAGGGGCCGTTGCGGGTCAGCGGCTCGATGGCGCTCTTGTAGGCGCCGACGTGCTCGAAGTTGGCGTGGACCCCGAAACGCTCGAGGGCGTCGGCGTAGTAGAGCTGGGTGACCGCCAGGCCGTTGGCGAGGAGGATGCCCGCCCTGGCCAGGCGCACCTCCTCGCAGGCGGTGGCGAGGAAGTATTCCTTGTTGGTGAAGGCCTCGCCCCAGCACACGGTGGGCTTGCCGGCGGCGCGCACGGCGAGCACGGCGTCCCGCAGCTCCTCGACCTGGGCCCAGCCGAGGCCGAGGGGCTCGATTTCGAGGAACAGCCCCGACACCTCGTCGTCCTCGGCGGCCTCCCGGAGCATCGCCGCCAGCTCGGTGCTCAGGGGGGGCAGGGTGGTGGGATCGCTGAACAGCGGCTCCTCGCCGGGGGCCTCGGTGACGCGGCCGTCGACGCGGACGTGCAGCCACCGCGCGGAGCGCTCGACGGGCAGGCCGCCCTCGTCGAGGATGAGGGCCAGGGCCACCGCCGTCGCGACGGCGATGAGCACGCCGAACAGCGAGATCCAGATCAGCAGGCGGGTGGGGCTCCGCGCCACGGTGTCCTCCGGGGGCCGGCCGTCGGCGCGGGGGCGCCGGGCGGACCCGTCGGGTCACCTATCGCGCGGCGGCGCGGGCGGGACTCCGGCGCTCGCCCAGGCGGGCCCCTCGGCCCAGGCCCGGTCGCGCCAGCGCTCGAGCCAGTCCGCCACGGCGGGGTAGACCACCTCGGGGGCGCGCCGCCCGAGGAGGGGGTCGAGGTGCCCCCAGCCCTCGTCGAGGCCGATCCACCGGGTCTCGGCGGGGTCGAGGGCGTCGAGCACGGCCCGGGCCTGGGGGGCCGGGCACACCCGGTCGCCCTCGGCGCCGAGCACGAGGATCGGCAGGCGAAGCCCCCGGAGGGCCTCCACGTAGTCGACCCGGTCGTGCCGGTCGCAGAGGGTGCCGGTCTCGACCCAGCGGGCGGCCTGGCGCACGAGACCGCTGGCGAGGTCGGTGACCCCGTGGACCATGGTGCCGCGAAACAGGGGGCCCTCGGTGTCGGCGGCGAAGGGGCCGGCGTCGTCGGCGAGGGGAGCGGCGGCCTGGGCCAGGGCGCGGACCGGGATGGCGAGGCCCGGCGGCAGGAGGCGGGCGACGGCGGCGGCGACGCGCGCCCGGCTGCGGGAGGCGGCGAAGCGCACCGGCGCGCACAGGGTGACGGCCGAGGCGATGTCGGCGGCCCCGCCGTGGGCGAGCCAGGCGTAGAGGAGCTGCCCGCCCATCGAGTGGCCGACCCAGTGCACGCGGGGCGCCCCGCTGACCTGCCGCACGCGGTCGATGGCCGCGGGCAGGTCGTGCTCCACGATGTCGTCGAAATCGAAGCCCCGGGCCCCCCGCGGCGCCACGGAGCCGGCCCCGCCGCGGTGTTCGAGGAGCCACACCTCGTAGCCGGCGGCCTGCAGGTGTCGGGCCAGGGAGCGCTCGGGGCGGTAGTCGAAGGCGCTCGGGTCGGCGCACAGGCCGTGGGCGAGGATCACGGGTTCGCCGGAGGCGCCGGGCAGGGGCGGGCAGCGCCACAGGGGGGACTCCCAGCCGTCGTCGGCCCGGTAGTAGCTGCGCTCGGCCGGCAGACCCGCCGGGGGCAGGGCGAAGGGCTCCCGCGGGTGGCGGGCGGCCCAGGCGGTCGCGAGGGCGAGGCGCGACACCACCCCGTCGAGGGCGCGCGGAGCCTCGGGCTCGAGGGGGACGGGCGGCGGAGCCGGGAGGTGGC
>WGAH01000171.1 GCA_015489145.1 Deltaproteobacteria bacterium | reverse complement strand
GTATAAGAGACAGGGCCGAAGCGGTGGACGGCCCCACCCACCGGCGCCTCGCCGCCCTCGCGGCCGAGCTCGGCATCGAGCTGCTCGTCGGCAGCGTGGTCGAGCGCGTGGACACCCTCCGGGGGCCCGATCCGAAGCGCACCTACAACACCTCCCTCCTCTTTCGCGCCGACGGCAGCCTGGCCGCCCGCTACCGCAAGATCCACCTCTTCGACGTGGACATGGCCGCCGACGGCGGGGTCAGCTTCCACGAGAGCGCCACCACCGTGCCCGGCGAGGAGCTGGTCGTCGCCGAGACGGCGCTGGGCCCCATGGGCCTGAGCATCTGCTACGACCTGCGCTTCGGCGAGCTGTACCGGGCGCTGGTCGACCGGGGGGCCCGGGTGCTGGCCGTGCCCTCCGCCTTCACCCTCATGACCGGCAAGGACCACTGGCACGCCCTGCTCCGCGCCCGGGCCATCGAGCACCAGTGCTGGGTGCTCGCCCCGGCCCAGTGGGGCCCCCACGGCGACCGGGGGCTTCGGCGCTCCTACGGGCACAGCCTCATCGTCGACCCCTGGGGGACGGTGGTGGCCGAGTGCGGCGACGGGGAGGGCTTCTGCATCGCCCCGGTGGACCCGGCCCGGGTGGACCGGGTGCGGGCGGGCATCCCCATGGCCGCCAACCGCCGGCTGCGGGTGGAGACGCGCCTGGCGCCGCCGACCCCCCGCGGCGACGGGTAGCGGGGCGCCATGCGCGCGGGCGACCGGCGGAGGCGGCGGGCGGCGCGGGGGCTGGCGCTGGCCCTCGCGGCGCCCGTCGCCCGGGCAGCCCCGCCCTGCCCCGGCCGGCCCCTCGACGCCGGCGACCGGGCCTGGTCCGCCGGCGACCGCGGCCGGGCCCGCGCCTGCTGGAGGGCCGCCGCCGAGGACCCCGACCCGGCGATCCGCGCGATGGCCGAGGTGCGGCTGCTCCTCGTGTCCGGCAACCTCGGCATCGTGCCGCACGGATCCCGGGCCGACGCCGCGCTGGCGGCCTGCCCGACGAGCGAGCCGGCCTGCGCCCTGGCCCGCGCCGACTACGAGCTGTTCCTGCGCCTGGTCGGCATCCCCCGGCGGAAGGGGCGCGCCGAGGTCGCCGCCCGCCAGGCCCTCGCCGCCCTGCCGGGCCCCGCCACCGCCCGGCTGGTGTGGGCCGGGGCGCTGCCGGTCGAGCGCCTGGCCGAGGTGGACCGGGACGGGCTCGGCGACCTGCTGCTCGCCCACGAGGGGCGCTGGCCGGCGGGCCCCGGCACCTGGGTGCTCGGCCTGGGCCTCGCCGGCGGCAGCGACCTGGGCATCGGACCCAGCCTCAGCCTGCACCACCCGGACCTCGCCTGGCGGGGCTGGCGCCTCGACGCCGGCGCCTCCTTCACCACCGCAGGCATCGGCCGCCTCGGCGCCTCCCTCGTCACCCGGGGCGCGGCGCCGGCCTGGACCGCCGTCGGCCTCGACCTCGGCCGCGTTCCCGCCGCCCCCGCCGCCGGCGGGTCGGGCTTCACCCTCGTCGACACCGCCCGCGCCTGGTCCCTCCTCGGCCTGCGCCGCGGTCCCTGGCTCGCCTGGGCCGGCCCGGCGCCCCGCATCGACCGCCCCGCCGGCGGGGGGCCCGTCGCCGGCTCCGCCGCGGTGGCCGGCGCCGGCTTCGAGGGCCCGGTGCGCCTTCGGGCCGACGCCGCCCTGAGCCTGGACGGCCTCGCCTCCGGCTACGACCTCCTCGTGCTGCGTTCCAGCGCCGACCTCCGCCGGGACCTCGGTCCGGTCGAGCTCGCCGGCCGGGTGGCGAGCGAGGCGCTGGCCTGGGGCGACCCGCCCGACTGGCGCCGCCTCGGCGCCGGCAGCGGCGAGGTCCTCCGCACCCTGCCCTACGGCCGCTGGTGGGACGACCGCCTCGCCTACGCCACCGGCGAGGTCCGCCTCGACCTGCGGTCCTGGCTGCGGGGCGCGGTCTTCGGCGAGGTGGCGGCCCTCGACGGCACCCACGGCGGCGCCGGCGCCGGCCTGCGCCTGCTGTTGCCGCCGCGCCCCACCAACACCCTGCGCCTCGACGCCGCCCTCGGCGACGGCGGCTGGGTGCTCAGCGGCGGCTGGGGCGAAGCCTTCTGAACGGCCCGGCTCAGCGCAGGAGCTCGTCCACCGTGCGCTGGTCGGCGCCGGGGAACTCGTAGTGGTCGAACTCGTCGGGGTAGACCCAGCGCAGGTCGTGGACGTGGGCCGGGCGCGGCTCGCCGAGGAGGCGGGCCTTGTAGACGAGGAGATCCAGCGTGTAGGCGTCGTACTCCTGCGCGACGTGCAAGGAGAGCTCGCCCACCTCGGCGTCGACCCCGAGACGGTGCCGCAGCTCGCGGCGCAGGGCCTCCGGGTCGGACTCGCCGGGCTCGACCCGGCCCCCGGGGAACTCCCACAGCAGCGGCAAGCTGGCCTCGGGTCGCCGCTGGGTGATCAGGTAGCGGCCGTCGCGCTCGATCTCGGCCGTCACCACCCGCACGTGCGGTCTCACCGGCTCGTCCGTCATCGACTCGCTCCTCCCGGGTCCTGCTGGTATCCGACCGGGGCCGTCAGGGACAGGTCGCGCCGAGATCGCGGAGCCGGCCGTCGATCTCGCGCTCGAGGTCGACGTCGCCCGCGGCCAGCCGGCGCGCCCGGCAGTAGTGGTCCACGGCGGCCTCCCTCAGCCCCCGCTTGTCGTAGACGTAGCCCAGGCCGTAGGTGGCCTCGGCGTGGCCGGGGCTGCGGGCCAGCGCCGCCTCGAAGTCGTCCTCGGCCTGCGCGAAGTTGTTGGCGTCCACCGCCTTCCAGGCCCGCGACACCAGCCGCGCCGTCGAGGTGCGCGGCTTGCGCGGCGCGGCGGGCTTCGCCGCGGCCGGCTTCTTCGCCTCCTCGGCCGGCTTCGCCTCGGCGGGCTTTTCCGCCTCCTCGGCCGGCTTCGCCTCGGCGGGCTTTTCCGCCTCCTCGGCCGGCTTCGCCTCGGCCGGGTTCTTCGCCTCCTCGGCCGGCCGCGCCTCGGCGGGCTTCTTCGCCTCCTCGGCCGACGCGCCGGCTGTCCCGCCGCCGGTGATCGCCACCCCGTAGCGCTGCCAGCCGAACCACCCGGCCGCCCCCAGGAGGGCCAGCACCACCAGCACCGGCAGGGTGCGGCGCCGCCGCGGGGGCCAGTCGGCGTCGAGCCCCTCCTCGATGACGATCTCGCTGGCCGGCGAGACCTCGAGCACCGAGGGCGCCGGCGACTCCGTGGGGTCGTCGGGGCCGAGCGCCTCGTCCGTCTCGTCGTCGAACACGAACTCCTCGCGCACCTCGGGTGCCGCGACCCGCACGGTGGGAGCGTCCTCCTCGGGCACGCCGAAGGCCCCGCCGGCCATCGGGAAGGAGCCGTCGCCGGAGGGGGCGAGGCCGGCCTTTTCCATCAGCGAGCGCCGGGCCTCGTCCATCCCCGGGATGAGGGTGGGCCCCGGAGCCGCCGGCGCGGGAGCGGCCTCGGCCTTCTCGACGAGGCTGAAGAAGGGGGCCAGGTCGGGTCGAGAGCCCACCCGCTCCCAGGTGCCGTCGGGAGAGCCGAGCTCGTCATCGGCCAGCACGCGCTTCTCGACGATCCAGCGCTGGAGGGTGGCGAGGTCGCTGACGTGGTAGACCTTGCCCTCCTGCTTGAGCAGCATTCCCCGCCCCCGCGCCGCCGAGGGCGAGCCGGTGGCCGGCCGCACCACGTCGCGCGGCCCCGTGGATCCGCCGCCGGGCGGGCGGACGGAGAAGCTGCGCCCGCAGGCGCTGCACCGGAAGCGCAACCTCGGCGCCCCCTCCTCCACGCCGCCGGCGGGAAGGTCGATCTCGTAGGCCGCGCCGCAATGCTCGCAGGTGATCCGCACTCAACCTCCCCGAAGCGCGTCCACCGCGGACCGCACCGCGGCGTCCTGCGGGTAGCTGTCGAGGTAGCGCCGGTAGTGGGCGACGGCCCCGTCGGTGTCGCCCCGGTCCTGGGCGATGCGCCCCAGCCACTTGTCGGCCCGGCGGTCGCCGGCGCGGGCGGCCTTCTCGAGCTCGGCGGTCGCCCCGGCGAGGTCGCCCAGCTCGTAGAGGGCGTGGCCCAGCTCGACGCGCCAGTCGCTTCGGTTCGGCCGCTCGGCGAGGGCCTTGCGCCAGGCCACCACCGCCTCGTCCCAGGCGCCCCGGCGAACCGCGTCGGCGGCGACCGCCGCGTGGTCATCGGCCGTGCTGCGCGCCACCTGGGCGCTGGAGGCCGCCGGTGCCGCGGCGGTGCTCCCGCCCATCGTCGCCACCGGCGGCGGCGCGGGCGGCAGGTCCTTGGGCTTGACCGGGATGAGCTGGTCCTCCTCGTCGAGCCAGGGATCCTGGTCCTCGACGGGCTCCGGCTCGACCTCGGGGAGGTTCGCCTCCAGCTCGCGAATGATCGCCTCCCGGGAGACCTTGGCCTTCGCCGGGGCCGGCGCGGGCGCTCGCGCGGCGGGCGGCGAGGGCGGCGGCGCCTCGTCGCCGCCGGGCCACAGCGCCCAGGCCGCCACGGCGAGGACGGCCGCCCCGCCCAGCGCCAGCGGCAGGGGCGATCGCTTCTCGGCGGCGGGGGCGGGCCGCGGGGAAGCCGACCGGGCCGGAGCGGGGCGGCGACGGCGCTTCTGCTGGAGGGACTCGAAGGGGTCGACGAAGCGCGGGCTGGCGTCCGGGGCGCCCCCGCCGGACCCGCTGCCCTCGGGCAGTCCCGCCGGGGCCGGCGCCGCCCCCCCTCCCGCCGCGGCGGCGGCCGCCGCCTGCTCCAGGCTCGCCATGCCGACGATGTTGGTGGGGATGTCCTCGCCGAAGTCGGAGGGCGCGTCGGCGACC
>WGAH01000170.1 GCA_015489145.1 Deltaproteobacteria bacterium | reverse complement strand
TGCTCGCCTGGCTCGGCGACCCCCTGGCCTTCTTCGGCCGGGCCTACGGCGCCTCGCCGGCGGCGGGCTGGACCCCCTTCCGGGTGGCCGGCCTCGCCGGCGTCGCGGCGGCCACCCTCGCCGGCTGGCGCGATCGCGGCGTGCTCTCCGGCGGGGGCCTCCTCCGCCTGGCGGCGGTCTTCCTGCTCCTCCAGGTGGCGCTCCTCCTCGGGGTGGCCCGCGACCTCCACCACCTCGCCCAGGCCTCCCCCACCCTGGCGGCGGTGGCCGGCCTCTCCCTGGCCCGCCTCGCGCGCCGCCTCGGGCGCCGCGGCCCCTGGGTCGCCGCCGCCCTGGCCCTGTCCCTGGCCGCCGACGGCGCCTGGCAGCTCGCCCGCACCGACGCCACGGTGGCGACGATTCGCGTGCCCACCTTCACCCGGGACGGCCAGGCCGCCCTGCGGCGGATGCTCGAGGACGCCGGCGTGCGCCGCCTGGCGGTCTGCGACTACGAGTCCTACGGCCTGCTGGAGGTGATCGCCCCCGAGGTCGAGGCGGTCCACGGCTGGGGCGCGGCGAGCCGCCGCCGGGGCGGGGTCCTGCCGGCCCTCCTCGAGCTCGCCCGGGGCGGGCACTTCCTGGTGGTGCGGGCCAGCGCGCCGATGATCTACAACCTCGCGCCGGACCCGCCGACCCTGGCGCGCGCCGCCGCCGCCCTCGGCCTGCGCGTGCGCGAGGCCGGCCGCCTGCCCGACGGCGCGGCGGTGCTCTACGCCGTCGAGGCCGCGCCCGGGGAGGACGACCTTGCCGAGCCGCCCGTCGGGCCATAGGGCAGCGCGGACCCTCGCCCGGCCGGTTTCCGGCCCTCCCGGTGCCCCATGACGCTCCTGCTCCTCGCCCTGGGCTGCCTCGCCCCGGAGCCCGGCGCGCCGGCGGTGGCCGATCGCGACGCCCCCTGGACGGGCGCCTACGCCCCGCTGCCCGACGAAGCCGACCTCGACGCCGCCTTCGAGACGCTCTTCGCCCCCTGGGACCCGACGGTGAGCCTCGAGCTCGCCCTCATCGACCGGGTGCGCGCGGCCCGCCTCGCCGACGACGGCGTCGCCGCCGACGCGACCTGGGAGGACGGCACCAACCCCTACGCGATTCGCTACGCGGTCTACAACCTCCGCAACCCCGAGGTGATCGACGCCCTGATCGCCGCCCGCGACGACGGGGTGGACGTGCAGGTGCTCGTCGAGAAGGACCAGCTCGACCCGGAGCGCACCTGGAACACCTTCGACGAGACGCTGGAGGACGCCGGCTTCGTGCTGGTCGAGGACAACCGCGCGTCCACCGCGGAGGCGCGCGCCCACGCCGACCTCGTCGGCATCGGCGGCGGCGGGCTGATGCACCTCAAGACGCGGCTGTTCACCACGCCGGCGGGCACCACCCTGCTCACCGGCAGCATGAACCCCGGCGACAACGCGATCTACAACGACGAGACGCTGCACCTCGTCCACGACCCGGCGCTGGTGGCCGCCTACGAGGCCGCCTGGCAGGCCGTCCTCGACGACGAGGAGGTCGTGAACACCTGGGACGCCGACGCCGCCGCCAACGTGCTGTTCTCGCCCGAGGCCGGCGGTCCCCGGGCCGGCGCGCGCATCCTCGACTGGCTGGCCGAGGAGGACGAGCAAATCCTCCTCGCCGTCTACTCGCTGCGCGACTTCTCGGCGCCGGACGCCCCGGGCTCGCTCGTCGAGGTGCTGGCCGAGCGGGCGGCGGCCGGCGTGCCGGTCCACGTGATCACCGACCGCAAGCAGTCCGACGACTACTGGGACGACACCGAGGACGCGCTGCGCGCCGCCGGCGTCCACGTCTGGGAGGTCCGCAACGAGGCGACCCCCTACACGGCGATGCACGCGAAGTTCGCGGTGCTCGGCCGGGGCGGCGAGCGCGTGATCACCGACGCGAGCAACTGGACGGTGAGCGGCCTCGGCAGCGCCTCGTCGGCGGCCAGCAACACCGAGAGCACCCTGTTCCTCGACACCGTGGCCCTCGACGGCGGGCGCACCGGGCGGCGCTACCTCGGCGAGTGGCTGCGCATCCTCGGCGAGTACGCCGACGCCTGGGGGCCGGTGGACGGCGAGCCCGGCTTCGACGAGGTGTTCGCCGACCTCGCCGGGCGGGCCGGCTGGCCGGAGCAGCCGGTGGCCTTCGTGGCCCGCGACGCCGAGACCTACTGGGGGGAGACCGTCCGGGTGCTGGGCGATCAGCCCGTTCTCGGCGACTGGGGCGCGACGGGCCCCGGCTGGCCGCTGACCACCGACGCCGACACCTACCCGACCTGGTGGACGGAGGCGCCGGCCACCCTGCCCCTGGGCACGCGCTTCCAGTGGAAGCTCACCGCCTCCTTCGACGACGGCGTGCCCCGGTGGGAGGCCGGCGACAACCGGGTGAGCGTGGCCGACCCGCCCCCCTTCGTCGCCGACGGCACCCGCACCCTCGAAGCGAGCTGGCGCTGAGTCAGCGGGCGTTCACCGACCAGTCGTAGTCGATCCAGCTCCCGGCCCGGCCCCCGGCGAGGAGCGCCGCGGCGCGGTCGGCGGGGAGGTAGCGGGCGCAGAAGCGGGCGGCGGCGGCCATCGCCGGGTCGAGGCCGGGCACCGGGCGGTCGTCGGCGCGCCGGAAGTCCTCGGCGTACCACTCGAAGATGCGGTTGAAGGCGACGGTGTCCTCGCCGAGCTCGAGGGCGCCGGCGGCCACCCAGCGGCGGGCGGCGGCGTCGAGGGCGGCGTCCACCCCCGCCGGGTCCGCCGCGTAGGGCGTCCGGGCGAGGGGCGGGCAGCCCCGGCTGGCGCAGTTCACCGCGGCGTGGACCCGGGGGTCGCCCATCGGCCGCAGGATGCCGTGCTCGATGTCGTTGAGGGTGAGCGCGCGGCCGGCGACGCGAAAGCGGCGGACGCTCCAGGGGTCGCCGCCGTCGAGGTCGCGAATGCTGCCCAGGGGCCAGTTCGCGGCGACGAGGGAGAGGGTGAGGGCGTTGTAGGCGTCGATCCAGAAGGCCTCGCGGGCGAGGGGGTCGGCGGGCTCGGCGGCCTCGGCGAGGGCGGCGACGACCGGGTCGAGGGCGCCGGAGCGGGCGAGGCCGGCGTAGTCCACGCGGCCGTCCTCGCCCACGTAGGCCGCCAGCGCCTCGGCGTAGGCGGCCCGCCCGTCGGCCGCGGGAGCCGGGGGCTCGGCGGCGCCCGACGGGAGCGGCCCCGCGGCGAGGGCGGCGAGCAGGAGCAGCGGCGCGAACGGCGTCCGGGTCATGGGCGGCCTCCGTCAACCCGATGCCGCCGGGCGGTCGGGGTTGCACCGGCGCGATAGGTTGGGGCGCCGGAGGGTTCCAGCCTTGCTCACCGCCGCCGGCATCGCCACCATGCTCCTCGTCGTCCTCGGCGCCTGGGCCGCCGTGGCCTGGGAGGGACGGTGAGCGGCGACGGCGCCTTCGCCCCGGCGTGGTCGGCCCCCCTCCCCTTCGCCACCCGCTTCGACGAGGCCCTGGCCACCGAGGGGGTGCCGGCGATCTTCACCCTGGATGCGGCCGGGCAGCTCCGCCTCTCGCCGACGCGCACCCGCGAGGCCTGGGAGTCGGTGCCCGCGGGGACCACGCCCCGCCGCGAGCCCTGCTGGTGCCTGCACCGCGACCGGGCGACGGGCTGGGTGATGCTGGTGCTCGCCACGGCGCCGGCGCTGGGGGAGCGCCACCCCCGGGCCGACGTGGCGCGCTACCCCTCGGCGGCGGCGGCGCTGGCGGCGCTGCGCGCGCTGGGCCGCCCGCCGGTGTGGCGGGGGCCCTGGCCGCCGCCGGGGTAGGGGGACGGCCTCAGCGGCTGGCGAGGGCCTGGCCGAGGAGCGCGTCGTAGCGGGCCACCTCGGCCTGGAAGGCCGCCATGTCCCCGGCGGGCAGGCGCCGGCGCTCGACCTGGTGGTAGTCGAGGGGGTCCACGACGCGGTCGCCCTTCTCGAGCTGGTAGTGCAGGTGGGGGGCCGTGGAGTGGCCGGTGTTGCCCGTCCGGGCGATCACCTGGCCGGCCGTCACCCGGTCGCCCGGGTGCGCCTCGTTTTCGGAGAGGTGCAGGAACTTGGCGATCGTGCCGTCCTCGTAGCGCAGCTCCAGGCAGTTGCCGTTGGCGGTCCACCGCCAGTTCTCGCGGGTGACCACGGCGTTGCGCGGCGCCTTGACCGGCGTGCCCACCGGCGTCTTGAAGTCCATGCCCTTGTGGTGGGGCCGGTCCTTGAGCAGGCTCGTCACCTGCTCGTAGTCGTCGAGCGGCCCGTCGACGAGGCGGTAGGGCACCTCGGTGCCCTCCTCCTGCCAGTAGCTCGGGAAGCGGTCGCCGGTGGCCTGCCAGCGGTAGGCGGTCAGCGTGCGGCCGAGCTTGTGGGAGTGCAGGCGGGCGGCGGCGATGGTGTAGGTGCCGTCCTGCTCCTGCCGCCAGGCCACCTCCACCTCGTCGCCGCGCTGAAGGTCGCGGCGCAGGTCGAGGTCCCAGACGAAGAGCCGCGAGTAGACGGCGGCGAGGGCGTCGCCGTGCTCGGGGTCCGCCTCCTGGAAGGTGCGGGCCAGGGAGTGCTCCACGGTGCCCGTGGTGACGACCCAGTTGCCGAGGGCCGGCGCGGCGGCGGTCGGCGCGGCGGCCTCCCCGGGGCTCGCGGTCGCGGCGACCGCCGCCGGCGCGGGCTCCTCCGCCGGGGCGGGCGCGGCGACGGCCGATTCCGGCGCGCCGGCGGGCTCAGCGGAAGCCTCGGCGGCGACGGGCTCCCGGGCGACCGCAGCCTCGGGGCACTCGGCCTCGCCGCGATCCCAGGCGAGGACCGCGTTGAGGGCGAGGGAACATCCGAGCATTCCGTAGAGGAGCCAGGGGAGACCGAGGGGGGGATCGATGGGGCGGATCATGGAAGCCTCGCGGGGGGAGCTGCGGTGGGGCTGTATCTTGCCACGTCAAGAGGATTCCTACAAGTCGTGATCGGGTTGCCCCGATCGTCGGCTGCGCTGACGCGCCCCGGACTACGGACTACGGTGGTTTTCCGCTGCTCGGAACCCGATGGGGCCTCACCGACCGAGTGCCCCGAAGGCCTTGCCTCGGCACCGCGAGAACGCCGGCGCCATCGCGGTCCGGCACCTCCAGGGCCCGGAGCCCGGAAGGCGATCGCCACGAGGGTGCGGCGCGCGCCCCGGGGGTGCAGCGGCTCGCGAGCCTCCTCCGCAATCCGAGATCACCCCGAGTTCTGTCGCTCCACGCGACACAAGTCCGCCCCTTCTCAAGATCACCCCGAGTTCTGTCGCTCCACGCGACACAAGTCCGCCCCTTCTCGATTCCCCCACCCGACCGCGCTCCTCGAGACCCCGTCCCCTGGATGGTCGCGACCCGGTGCGGCGGGCCGGTGTCGCACCCATCCCGCGGGTGAACCCGGCCGGCACTCGTGGCGCCCGACCGCCGCGCGGTAGGATGTCCCGCATGGGCGACGACGAACCGCGCGTGCTGGAACAGCTTGCCGCCGAGCTGTGGGCGATTCACAAGCCCGCCGGCGTCAAGGTGCACCCGGGCACCGGCGGCGGCCCCGACCTCGTCGCCTGGCTCGACGGCCGCCGCGACCGCTTCCCGCCCGACACGCGCCCGGCCCACCGCATCGACGTGGACGCCTCGGGCGCGGTGCTGTGCGGCACGGCGCCGGCGCGCTCGCTGGTGGGCGGCTGGATCGCCGACGGCCGCGTCCACCGCACCTACCTCGTGCTCGTCTGGGGCCGCACGCACAAGAAGGGCACGATTCGCCGCCCGCTGCCCGACCAGCGCCGCGGCCGGCCGCTCCCGGCGGTCACCCACTACCGCGGGCTCGAGCGCCTCGGCGGCTTCACCCTCCTCGAGGTTCGCACCGAGACCGGCCGCAAGCAC
>WGAH01000169.1 GCA_015489145.1 Deltaproteobacteria bacterium | reverse complement strand
GGGGCCCGACCGGCTACAGCGGGAACATGCACAGGTGGCTCGTCCCGCTCGGTGAAATCGGCCCCGGCGATGCCGCCGAGGTGGGGGGCAAGGCGGCGGCCCTGGCCCGCCTCGCCGCCGCCGGCCTGCCGGTGCCGCGCACGGTGGTGGTGCCGGCGCGCGCCTTCGAGGCCTTCGCGCGGGAACGCGGCCTCGCCCGCCTCGATCCCGAGGAGGCGGCGCGCGCCGTCCGCGAGGCGCGCCTGCCGGCGGCGCTGGCCGGCGAGCTGCGGGCGGCGGCCCCCTCCCTCGGGCACCGCCTCGCGGTGCGTTCCTCGGCGGTGGGCGAGGACGGCCGCCACGACAGCCACGCCGGGATCTACGACAGCGTGCTGGGCGTCGCGCCGGGAGACGCCCTGGAGCGGGCGGTGCTCACCTGCTGGGCGAGCGCCTTTCGCCGCCGGGCCCGGGCCTACCGGGCGGCCCGGGGGCGGGCCCCGGGGCCGGCGCGCATGGCGGTGGTGGTGCAGGAACTCGTCGACGCCCGCGCCGCCGGGGTGCTGTTCACGATCAACCCGGCCACCGGGAGCTGGGGCGAGATGGTCGTGGAGGCCGGCTGGGGGCTCGGCGTCGCCGTCGTCGAGGGGCGGGTGGTGCCCGACCTCTACCGGGTGCGGCGGCCGGGGCGCCGGGTGGCGGCCCGGCTGCCCGGCGCCGCCCGCCTCGCCCGGGAGGTGCTCGAGGCGCGGGTGCAGCCCCAGGAGGACTCCTGGACCCTCGGCGAGGACGGGGTGCGCCCCCGGCCGGTGCCCGCCGAGCTGCGCGCCCGGCCCAAGCTCGAGGCGCCGGAGCTGCTGCGCCTCGCCCGCCTGGGCCTGCGGGCCGAGCGGGCCTTCGGCGGTCCCCAGGACATCGAGTGGGTCCAGGATCGCCGGCGCCGCTTCTTCATCGTGCAGTCGCGGCCGGTGACCACCGCCGGCGTCCCCCGTCCCCGCGCGCCCCGGGTGGTCTGGACCCGCCGCTTCGTCGGCGAGCGCTGGACCGAGCCGGCCACGCCGCTGGGCTGGTCGGAGATCCGGGACGTGCTGCACTGGTTCATCGCCTACCCGCGCACCGCGCGGCGCCACCTCGGCGGCGGGGAGCCCACGCGGCTCGTCCGCTTCGCCCCCTACCTCAACGTCACCGTCTTCCGGCACCTCGCCTTCAAGCTGCCCGGGGCGCCGCCCCCGCGCTTCATGGTCGAGCTGCTCCCCCCCGACGAGGAGCGCGGCTGGCTGCGGCGGCGGGCCGAGCTGCCCGACCTGCGGGTCTACCGCTCGATCCTCGCCGAGACCTTCGCCGAGCGGCGCTGGGAGCGCTTTCGCTGGAACCCGTGGACCAACTGGCGGGCCTGGGCGGACTTCGAGGCGGCGCTCGACCGGCGGCTGGCGGCCATCGACCCGGCGCCGGCCGACCTCGGGCGGGCCGCCGCCGGGGTGGCCGCCGCCCGGGCGCTGGTGCGCGACTACGTGCGCATCCACGTCTGCAGCCTGCTGTTCGCCAACATCGGCTACGAGCTGTCCCAGGCGGCCCTGGCGCGGCTGGGCCTCGCCGAGGCGGCGCGGCTGCTGCTCCGCTCCCCCGACGAGAACTGGACGCTCCGCACGAACCAGGCCCTCTGGGCGCTGGGCCGCGGCGATCTCGACGAGGCGCGCTTCCTCGCCCGCTTCGGGCACCGGGCGACGAGCTCCTGGGAGCTGTTCAGCCCCCGCTGGGCCGAGGACCCGGCGCGGGTGCGGACCCTCGCCCGCGCCCTCGCCGACGCGCCCGCCTCGCCGGCCCGGCGCGCCGCCGCCGACGCCGCCCGGGCCCGGGAGGCGCTGGCCGGGCTCCCGCCGGGGACGCGGCACCTCGTCGGGCTCACCCGCCGCTACCTCCAGCTCCGCGAGGACCAGCGCTTCCACTTCGAGCGCATCCTGTGGCGCTGGAAGCGGGTCTACCTCGCGATGGAGCGCCTCCTCGACCTGCCGCTGCGCTTCCTGGAGGCCGCCGAGGTCGAGGCCCTGCGCCGCGGCGACCTCGGGCGGGAGGCGGCCCGGAAGCTCGCCGAGCGCCGGCGGGCGGCCTGGGACGAGGAGGTCGCGCGCCGGCGGGCCGGAGACGAGCCGCCGCCCTTCCTGCTCGGCGACGAGGCCGTCCCGGAGGAGGACGACCGCAAGCGCCTCGTCGGCACCGGCATCTCCGCCGGCACGGTCACCGGCCCGGTGCGCGTCCTCCGCACCCTCGACGAGGCCGGGCGCCTGCGCCGGGGCGAGATCCTGGTGGCCCGGGCGACGGACCCGGGCTGGACGCCGCTGTTCGAGCTGGCCGGGGGCCTCGTCCTCGAGATGGGCGGGATGCTGTCCCACGGCGCGGTCATCGCCCGGGAGTACGGGCTGCCGGCCGTCGTCAACGTCTCCGCCGCCACCACCCGCCTCGTCGACGGGCAGGTCGTCACCGTGGACGGCGGCCGCGGCGTGGTGACCGTGCGCTGAGGGGCGCGCCTACAGGAAGCGCTCGATGCTCCGCTGGAACTCGATGCGGTCGACGAGGTCGGTGAGGTAGTCCATGCGCTCGCTGTCCCAGATCATCACCGGCGAGAGGTCGTAGCGGGCGATCCACTCCTCGTAGAGGTCGTTGAGGCGGCGCAGGTAGGAGGGGGGAATCGCCTGCTCGCTCGGCCGGCCCCGGGCCTTGATGCGCCTGCGGATCGCCCGCACCGAGCACCGCAGGTAGATCATGAGGTCGGGGGGCTGCAGCGCCCGCCGCATGGTCTCGTACAGCTCCATGTAGAGGCCGAAGTCGCGCTTGTCGATCTTGCGGCCCCGGTAGAGGTTCGTCGCGAAGATCTCGGCGTCCTCGTAGATCGTGCGGTCCTGCACCACCGTGCCCGGCGACTCGTTGAGGTTCATGTGCAGCCGGAACTTGTGCGTCAGGAAGTAGAGCTGGCTGTGGAAGCCCCAGCGCCGCATGTCCTGGTAGAAGTCGTCGAGGTAGGGGTTGTCGGCGAAGGGCTCGTAGACCGGCTCGAAGCCGTAGCGATGGCAGAGGAACTCGACCATCGAGGTCTTGCCGACCCCCATGTTGCCCGCGACGGCGAGGAACTTCTTCATCGGAGGGCGAGGCTGCCGCTGTTGCCGTAGGCGTCGGTGACGGTCACGGCGGTGGCGTCGGCCGGCAGGCTCAGCTCGAAGACGGTGCGCCCGCCCTCGACGCGCGTCGCCGGGGTCTCGGAGGTGGCGGTGCCGTCGGCGTATTCGATGGTGACGGTCGGCTCCACCAGCGGGTTGTCGCCGGTGGAGCTGCCGTCGAGGTGCACGAGGCGCCAGCCCGTCGCCGGGGCGGGCAGCGCGGCGCTCAGCGTGGCGCCGTCCCAGGAGACGTCGAGGGTGGCCGGCTCGACCTCGAAGGGCTCGCTGGTCACCTCGTAGGTCTCGGAGGGCCAGGGCCAGCCCGTGCCGCCGCCGGCGTAGCGCTGGCCGGTGACGTGCAGGCGGTAGGTCCCCGCCGGTACGCCGGCCCGGTCGCGGACGTGGCCCACCGCCTGCCAGGCCGCCCACCACCAGTGCGTCTGCTCGCCCTCGTAGGGGTAGAGCGGGTCCGGGGTCCAGGTCAGCAGGATGTCGGGCATCGTCTCGTCGATCGCGCGCCCGGAGTTCGAGGTGACCTCGGTCCAGGTGCCGTCCTGCTCCTGCCGCTCCAGCACGACGTGGGGCAGGTCCACGCCGGGATCGCCTCCCTTCCAGACGAGCTGGGCGATGCCCTCGACGCGGGGGAGCACCGGCTCGGGCTCGACTTCCGGCTCCAGCCCGTCGATGGGCACGTAGAGCCCCTCCGGGGCGGCGTCGGGGACGGTGCCGGCGTCGGGGGTGGCGTCGGGCTCGGTGGGATCGAGCCAGAAGTCGGCGTACTCGCTGGGGGTGTAGGCGCCGTCGGGGTCGGCGGGCTCGAGCTCGTCCGTCGACAGCCACCGGTCGCCCATGTCGAGGACCTGCTCCATGATGTACTCGCCCTGCAGCGGCCCCCAGACGTTGATCTCGATCTCGTAGCCGCCGAGCAGCCAGTCCTCGGGGGTGAGCAGGTAGCCCTCGTGGTCGAGGGCGTAGGCGACGAGCCACGGGTGCTGGTAGCCGAGCTCGGCGGTGGCCCGGCGGCGGAACTGCTCGGCGTAGACGGCCACCGCCTCGCCGGGCACGAAGCCCATGAACAGGTCGTCGCTGGTCTCGCTGCCGTCGGCCTCGCGAATCGGCACCGGCCCGAAGCGGCTGGCGCCGCCCACCGCCCGCAGGCTCTCGGGCATGGGCGTGACCACGTCCTCCTGCTGGAGGTCGAAGAAGGCGGCGATCACGGCGCCCATCGTCGAGACGTCGATGCAGGAGCTGTAGGGGAAGCTGCTGGAGCCGACGTTGGCCCCGGGGATGAGCGGGATGTCCGAGCCGCAGAAGGCGCCGCCGGCCTCGGTGTTGAACTCGTCGATCGGGGAGGCGAGGGTGCCGTCCTCGTTCCAGATCACCTCGTCGGGGGCGTAGTCCTCGGAGGGATCGTAGGGGGCGTAGCGCCAGTCCACGGCGCCGTTGCGGGTCACCTCGATGGCGTCGCGGGACTCGTCGATGGCGTGGGTGGTGGTCTCGAGGCGGATCGGGTCGCTGCTGACCGGCGTGGCGGCCCAGAGGTCCATGATCGCGTCCACCGCGTACTCGCCGATGGTCTCGAGGCGGGCGTAGCCGTCGTCGCTCCCCCGGGGGGAGGCGTCGCCGCCGGCGCCCTGCCAGTGGGCGACGACGACCGGGGTGTCGAACTGCTCGGCCACCACCTGCTCGACCCCGCCGATCGAGTCGGTGGACCACATCTCGTTGTCGCCGCCGAGCGTGGTGCCGTGCATCCCGAAGGACCAGAACACGCCCATGGGCTGCCCGTCGGCGGTGTCCACCCGCAGGAGCATGAGGTGCGGGTCCTTGTAGGGGCCGGCGGGGATGTCGTCGAAGAAGACGGTGTCGTCGTTCTCCTCGCGGCGGTCCGAGTAGACGAGGTCGTCGGGGTCCCAGTCCTCGGCGATGCCGACGCCGATGGCCGCCGGCTGGAGGTCGGCGTAGGCGTCCAGCGCGATCTCGGTGAGGGAGGACAGGAAGCGCTCGAAGGACTCCCGGTTGGCGCGGTCGCCGCCGAGCCACCAGGTCATGCCCGGATGCCAGTTGCCCGGCGCGTTGTGGGTGTGGCTGGCCACGATCACGACCTTTCCGTCGAGGTCGAGGCCGGTGGCCTCCTCCAGGCGGTCGGTCAGCGCGTACAGGAGGTGGTCGGAGCTGTAGATCACGTCGGCCTTGACGACGACGAGGTCCTGGTCGCCGTTGGACAGCCACAGGGCCTGGCCGCGGGGCATCGTCTGCACGCCGGCGGAGGGGTTGAAGCTGAAGGCGTAGGGGCTCAGGCGGTCATCGACCTCGCCGGCGTTGCCGAAGCAGTTGCAGCGGCCGGTGTAGCCGCCGAGGGGGGAGCCCATCGCGAAGCGGATCGGCCCCTCGGCCACCCCGGCGAGGGGGGCGCCGGGCTGGACCGTCGGCAGGGCGCGGTCGATGGGATCGGACGGCTGGAAGCCGCCGCAGGCGGACAGGAGCAGGAACCACATGGCGTCTCGCGTCGCTCGGGGAGGGCGGGGCGGCCCCACTGTAGCCCGGCGCGGCCTGGCCGGCGCCGCGGAATCAGGACCGGCGGTAGTCCTGGGCGTGCAGCCCGTAGGCCTTCATCTTGGTGTACAGGGTGCGCCGGGTGATGCCGGCGGCCTGGGCGGTCTTCTGGAGCTGGCCGTGGTGCCGCTGGAGCAGGCGGTGCAGGTAGGTGCGCTCGATCTGCTCGGTGGCGCGGGCGACGGCGGCCTTCATGTCGAGGGACTCGTCGAGGGCGAAGCTCGCGTCGGGGGCGGGCTGGTGCCCGGCGATCTCGGGGGGGAGGAGGTCGGGGGTGATCGCGCGGCCGTGG
>WGAH01000168.1 GCA_015489145.1 Deltaproteobacteria bacterium | reverse complement strand
GCCGGGGGCCGCGGCGGCGAGGCGGTTCCGCGTCCGCCGGCGGCGTCGCCGCGCGCCTACCAGGTCTCGGTCGGCGGGGCGCCGCCGGTGCTCGTCGTCGCCGCCGACCTCGTCTCCGCCCTGGAACGGGTGCGCGAACACCTCGGCGTCGCCGCGCTCCTGGACGTGACCGTGCGCGAGGTCGCGCTGCTGGGCTGACCCCCCGCGGGGATCGCCGCCAGGGACCCGGTCGCCGGCGCCCTTCCGGGGTGGAAGCCGGCGGGAACCCGGCTCGCCGTCGCCCCCGGGCGCCGGCCGGCGCGGGGTTGTGCGCCGGTCCCCCCGTGCCGATCCCCCGCGGGTGGAGGCACCCGATGGCCCGACCCCTTCCCCGACCGCCCGCCGACGCCGACCTCGCGGTCACGGTTCCCCGAAGACCCGAGCTGGGCCGGCGGGTGACCCACCCGCGGGCGCTGGCCGCCCTGGGCCAGCAGGCGATGCTCGCCGGCCAGGCGCCGGTGGCCCTCGAGCTCCTCGGGCGGGCGGCGGCCTACGCCCCCGACGACGCCGGCACCCTCCTCGGCCTCGGCCGGGCCTCCCTGCAGGTGGGGGACGACGAGGGCGCCCTGCGGTCCTTCGGGCGGGCGCTGCGGGCGGACCCCGACAACCGCCTCGCCCGGCTGGCGCGGGCAAGGCTGCTCCTGGAACGCGGTTCCTGGGAGGCGGCGCTGGCCGAGGCCTCGGCCCTCGTCGCGCTGTCCCCGGGCGACCCCGCCGCGCGCCTCGCCCAGGGCCGGGCGCTCGTAGGCCTCGGGCGCTATTCGGAGGCGATTCGCGCGTTCCGCACCGCCACCGGGCTCGGCGGAGCCGGGGCGGAGGGCTGGGAGGCCCTGGGGCTCGCCTACCTCCTGCTCGGGCGCTTCGCCCTCGCCGGGCGGGCCCTGCGCCGGGGCCTGCGCGCGGCGCCCGACGACGCCGCGATCCTGGCGCTGGCCGGGTGGCTGCGCCTCGATGCCGGCGCGGCCTGGGAGGCCTTTGCCACCTTCCGGGACGCCCTGCGGCGCAACCCGGACGAGGACCGCGCCCTGGCCGGCCTGGTGCGGGTGCAGCTCCGGCGGGGGGAGGCGCGGGCCGCCCTGGGCCTGCTGCCGCGCTCCCGGGCCCAGCTCCTCCGGCGCCCCCTCCTGGGCCTCGCCGCCGCGGAGTGCTGGACGGCCACCGGGGACGCCCGGCGCGCCGCCGAGCTCGTCGGCGAGCTCCTCGCCGGGCCGCTGCCCGCGCACCTGCGCCTGGAGGCGCACTTCACGCTGGGCGAGGCCTGGGACCGGGCCGACCGGCCGGCGAGCGCGTTCGCCGCCTGGTCCCACGGCAACGCCCTGCGGGTCGAGGGCTTCGACCCGGTGGCCTGGGGGCGCGCGGTGGAGGTGGCCCGGGACTTCTGGAAGCCCGAGGTCTTCCGGCTCCTGGGAGGGCAGGAGGGCTCCGGGGTGCCGCTGCTCGCGGTGGTGGCACCCCCGGGCTCCGGGGGCGAGGTCCTCGGCGAGCTGCTCGCGCCCCACCCGCGGGTGCGGGTGGCCGACGACCGCGAGGCGCTGGCCGCCCTCGCCGCCGGGTTGCCCCGGCGCCTCGGCCTCGCCTACCCGGACTGCGTGACGCGCATGCACTGGGTCCGCCCCGCCAGCCTCGCCGCCGGCCTGCTCACGGCCCTGGGCATCGGCCGCCGCGCCGACCGCCTGCCGGTGCTGGTGCTGCACCGGGACGTCGTGCACCTCGGGCTGCTCGCGCTGCTCTTCCCGCGGGCCCGGGTGGTGGTGCTGCGGCGACGGGGCGGCCGGGAGCTGGGCCTGTTCCGGGCCCGGCGCGCGCCGGCGGAGGGCTCCCTGGCGCTGAACCTCGCCGAGACCCGCCGGGTCCTCGACGACTACGAGCGCATCTTCGCCCACTGGCGGGAGGTGTTGCCCCTCCCGATGATGGACCTGCCCTACGAGAGCCTGGCCGCCGACCCGGAGGGGACCCTGCGGGACCTGCTCGACTTCGCGGGCGCGCCGTGGGACCCGGCGGTGTCCCGGGGCGCCGCGCGGCTGCGCGAGGCGGCGGCCGCGCCCCACGGGCCCCGCTCCGCCGAGGGCTGGCGGCGCTACGAGCGGTGGATGAGCGGCCTGGTGCACGCGCCCGGAAGTCCCTGACCACCCGACCGGACGCGACCTGGCGCGTGCCCGCGGGCGCGAAGCGACTGCCGCGGGGGAGGCGTCGGGGGGCGCGGCCTCCCTTCCATGGAACCGCCGGTGCCGAAGCTCGCGGGTTCCGGGAATCACCCCGGTCGCGGCGGCGCCCCGGGTGGTCGGGAACGCGCGAGCGGAGGCGCTGGCCCGGGCGGAGGCTCAGCCGCCGCTGGCGTAGGCCCCGCCGGGCTCCTCGACGAAGCCCCCCGGGCCCAGGGCGAGGCGGCGGACCGAGCGCAGGGCGCCGCCCTCGACCTCGTAGACGTTGAGGTGGGCGGTGCGGCCCCGCTCGGGCAGGCGGGCGTAGCCGGCGGCGCCCGGGTCGAAGACCGGCACCGGGCCGGCGGCGCCGGGCACCTCGGTGCGGAAGCCGTGGTGCTCGTGGCCGTGGAGCACGGCGCCGATGCGGTCGGTCTCCAGCAGGAAGCGCTCGACCTCGGCGGCGTTGCTCAGGGCGCGCGTGGCCGGCCGGTAGGGCTCGCCGTCCCGACCGCGCAGCGGGTAGTGCAGGCAGAGGAAGGTGAAGGCCGCGTCGTCGGCGGCGAGGAGGCGCCGCGCCGCGTCGAGCTCGCCGGGGGGCACCCGGCCCGACGAGAGGGGGTGGGCGCGGCAGGTCTCGATGGCGAGGAAGGCGACCTCGCCGACCCGGTGCAGGTGCGGGCTGCGGGGCCCCATCCACGGCCCGAAGACCTGCCGGAGCCGGGCGCCCGGGCTCGGCTCGCGGACGTAGGTGTCGTGGTTGCCCGCGAGGATGACCGTCGGGAAGCGCGCCAGGACCGGGTCGAGCAGCGCGCGGGCCGCGCTGAACTCGGCGTCGAGGGCCTGGGCGGTGAGGTCCCCGGTGATCACGACGGCGTCCGGCTCCTCGGCGAGGGTGGCGGCGACGGCGGCCCGCTGGGAGGCCTCGGCGAACTTCGCCCGGCGGCCGAGCAGGTAGAGGTTGGCGGAACCGACGATGCGCTTGCCGAACAGGTCCCGCACGCGGGGCGGGGTCTGGACGTGGAGGTCGGTGAGGTGGACGATCTTCATGGGGCCTTCGAGGGGTCTTCGCGGGGCGCGGGCCTCGGCGGCGCGCGGGCTCTCCCCCGTAGCCGCCCGCGGGGGCCGGGGCACGGGCCGGCGGCGGCCGCCCGCGATAGGGGGCCCCGATGAAGGCCGATCCCCGACGGGCCCTGGAAGAGGCCGCCCAGGAACGCCTGGACTGCGAGCTGTTCGTGCGCGGCGGCGGCGTGGTGCAGGGCACCTTCAGCCGGGTCGAGCGGGGCGGCGTGGTGGTGACCGTGCGCGGCGGCGCGGTGCCCGCGGGCAGCGACGTGCGCGTCTGGTACGCGGCCGGGGGCCGGGCCTGCAGCTTCGTCGCCAGCGTGCTCCGCACGGGCGTCCCGGTGCCGGATCGCTCCCAGAACGGGCTGCTGCTCGGGTTCATCGACCAGTGGCGCGACCGCCCCGTCACCGGCGAGCGCGGCCGCGAGCTGGCCCTGGTGCCGCCGAGCGGCCCGCCGATCTCTCTGCTCGACCCGCCGGTGCGGCTGCTCCAGCTCGGCCTCGACGGCCTCAGCTTCACCGTGCCCGCGGACTACACCCTGGTCTTCGTCGAGCAGGCCGGCTTCGAGCTGCGCCTGTCCGCCGCCGGCCACGAGCCGGCGCGGGTTCACGGCATCGTCCGCACCCTGGTGCGCGAGGCCGGCCACATGCTCTACGAGGTTCGCTTCGCCGACGCCGACGACCCGGAGCGCCTGCGCCGGGTCGTCGACCTGCTCGCCCCCTGACCGGCGCGGGCTACGGCAGGGTGCCGACGGCGTCGAGGCCGTCGCGGCCCAGCACCCGCTTGCGGTCGCCGTCCACGAGGATCATCTCCTCGAAGGCGCAGGCCCGGTCGCCCGCCCGCAGCCGCGGCTGGATCGCGTAGAGGCCGTGCATGCGGCGCGGGTTGAACCACTGCACCTGGTGGCGGCGCATGAGGATGGCGAGGCGGGGGCCGAGGGGCCAGGGCCGGCCCCAGGGGCGGTCGCCGGGGGCGAAGACCCGGTGCCCGACGCGGGCCTCGTCGGCGAGGGCGTGCCCCCGGTTGCGCGCCCAGGCCTGGGCGTAGACGAAGACCTCGCCGGTGGTCTTCCAGCGGCTCGCGAAGCCGCAGCAGGCGCGGCAGAGGTCGCGGGCCTCGGCGACGAGCTCGGGCTCGTCCTCGCCGAAGACCAGGGCGACGCCGAAGTCGGCGTGGGCCTCGGCGGTGGCCGGGGCGAGGTCGATCTCGACGATGTCGCCCCGGGCGAGGCGGCGCCCGCCGCCCCCGGGCAGCGCCGGCGGACGGGGCGAGCCGCCGAAGCGGACGTGGGGGCGGTGGAACCAGCCGGAAAAGCCCGACTCCGCGGCGCCGCTCACCAGCCGGCGCGCGACCTCGCGCTCGGTGATGCCGGGCTCGAGGCCGGCGACCACGCGGGACACCAGGGCGATGGTCCGGCGCTGGGCGTCGTCGAAGGCCGCGACCACGGCCTCGGGGATGGCGGGGCGCCGGGAGGCGGTCCCGGCGGCGGGTGCGGCTGCGGTGTCGGTCATGGGGGGCGTATAACGCCTCTCGCCGAGCGCCGACGCCCTACTCGCCGTCCCGGCCGAAGCGGGGGCTGGGCGCCTCGGTCGGGTCGGCCGGCGGCGCGCGGTCCGCGGGCGCGGGG
>WGAH01000167.1 GCA_015489145.1 Deltaproteobacteria bacterium | reverse complement strand
GCCCAGCGCCGCCTGGGAGGTGCACAGGCGCATGAGGCCCACCCCGGCGCCGACCCGCACCCCGCCCCGGGGGTCGCGCAGGCCGACGACGATGCGCTGGGTGGCCTCGGGCAGGCCCAGGCAGGCGAGCATGTTGAACAGGCCCGGGTTCACGCCCGGGTCGATGCCGCGAAACAGGGCGAGGAGGTCGCGGCGGGCCGCCTCGTCCAGCTCGTCGGCCCGCGGCGGCAGGCGGTAGCGGCTGAGGATGTCGGCCGCCGCCCCCGCCGTGCCCAGGCGCACCGCCGGCGAGGGGTCGTGCTGGGCCATCTCGACCAGGCGCGGGATCACCTCGGGGGTACCCACCTTGCTGAGGTCCCGGGCCGCCGCCGCCCGGGTGGGAATGTCGCGGGCGGCCAGCGCCGCGACGGGATCGGCGGTCTCGAGCGCTGCGTCCGTCACTCCCACCTCCCCGGCGGCCGGAGGACCGCCTCGCTCACGCTATGGCGATCGGCACGAATGGCAAGGCGGCGGAGCCCCCGGCTCGCCGGCCGGAGGCCGGAGCTCCAGCGCGACCTCCTCCACGCCTCGCGATGCCGGCCGGGGGCCGGCGCGCCCCCCTCCCTCAGGGAACCTCCAGGCGAAAGCGGGCCACGCCGTGTTCCGACAGCGACACCAGCAGGTCGTCGCCCGAGCCGTCGGACCGGGGCGTGGTCGCGAGGCCCCGGGGCCCGTCGAGGTCCAGGGTGAGGGCGGCGCGCCCCTGGCCGTCGAGGACCACGATCCCCTCCCCGTCGCGGAGGACCGCCACCCGGTTCTCGCCGCCGGGGCCGAAGCGCCCGACGAGCACCTGCGCCGCCACCGCGCCGGCCACGGTGCCGTCGGAGCCGACCCGCCAGGCCCGGACGGCCGGCCCGGCGTCGGCGAGGCCCCCGGGGCCCAGGCGCCAGCGCCGCTCGCCGTCCACCGCCCAGCCGCGCAGGCCGGCGCAGCCCGGCGCGGCCCCCTCGGCCCGGGGCTCCACCGCCACGTCGCGCAGCGGCCGGTCCACCCGCCAGGCCACCCGCCCGTCGGGCTCCAGGGCGAAGACCGCCTTCGAGGTGGCCGCCACCAGGCAGGCGCCGTCCGAGGCGAGGGCGCGCACCCTCCCCGGGGTGCCGAGGAACCAGCGCGGCGCGCCGTCCCGGTCCCAGGCGCGCAGCCAGGGGCCCTCGGCCCCCGCCGCCACCACCCCGTCGAGCCAGGCCACCTTCAGCACGGCCCCGACGTCGCTGAAGTCCCGCGCGGAACCGTCCTCGGCGATCCACCGCACCCCGGCGCGAGCCCGGGCGACGGCGAGGCCCCCCGGGGCCGCGGCGAGGCCCCGGGCCTCCGGAGCCTCGACGAGATCGGCGAACTCGACCCTCGCCTCCACCGAGGGACTGGTGAACGGGCGCCCGATCGCCGGCGTGACCGGCCCGCCGGCGATCGTCCGGTCCACGTGGGCCGCCAGCGCGTCCAGCCCCTGCCCGCCGTAGCCCTCGACGCGGAGCGCGACCTGCCCGTCCCGGTCGATCAGCAGGGTGAGGGGCACGCCGCTGAGGCCGTAGCGCGCCCCGAGCTCCGGCGCGCGGGCCAGCGGCAGGGCGACGGGCCGCCCGGCGAGGAAGCGGTCGAGGTCCTCGGGCCTGTCGTCGATGCTGACGAGCAGGGGCGCGAAGTCGGGCCCGGCGCGCTCGGCGGCGAGCTTTTCGAGTTCGGGGAGCTCCTCCTGGCAGGGGTGGCACCAGGTCGCCCAGAACGCCAGGAGCACCACCTGGCCCCGGTGGGCTTCCAGGGACCAGGGGGTGCCGTCGGTGAGCCGCACCTCGAAGGGCGCCGCGGGCGTCCGCCCGAGCGCCGGCCGCCACTCCGGCCCCGGCTGCCAGTCGTTGCCCGCGAGCTGCCGCGCCGCGAAACCCGGGGGGTCCCCCGTATCCGCCCAGGCCTCGGCGAGCCGCCGCGCCTCCTCCTGCCCGGCGAGCAGCATGAGCAGGTTGTTGTGGAGGAGGGCCGCGCCCCCGGCGTCCGCCGAGAAACCCGGAGCCACCACGTCCGGCGGTCGCAGGTCCAGGGCCCGCTCGAAGGCCGCCAGGGCGCGATCCCGGTCCCGCGCGCCCAGAAGCCAGGCCTGGCCGATGAGCTCGGCGGCGACCGGGTCACCCCGGCGGGCGAGGGGCCGCAGGGCCGCGATGACCGCCCGCACCCGCGCCGGGTCGGCGCTTCCGGGCTGGATGCCCCCGGCGCCGAGGGCCTCCCGCTCCCGCTGGCCGTCGAAATCGTGGGCGACCAGGGCGCGCAGGGCCTTCCGGATCTCGCGGGGCGACCCCTCCCGCGCCGCCTGCCGCCAGGCATCGACGTGGGGCCAGCCCCCCCCGACGGACGGCCGCGTGCCCGGGACACGCCGGACCACCACCTCGCGGGTGGGCCCGTTCAAGGGCGCCCGCACGCGCAGCCGCACCTCGCTGCCGGGCGGCCCCGCGAGCAGGTCCCGGGCGCCGGCCGCGCCCTCGCCCACCGCCTGCCCGTCCACGGCCTCGACGAGGTCGCCGGCGGCGAGGCCCGCCGCCTCCGCCCCCGAGCCGGGGGTGACGGCGATGATCAAGGCGCCCCCGGGCTCGCCGCGGGTGGCGGCGCCGATGTCGACGCTCTCGACGGCACCCGGCGGGGCCGCCGCCTCCGGGGAGGCGGCCTCGGCGGCCGAGACGAGGCGCGGCCCCGCCAGCAGGACCAGGCCCAGGAGGCCGCGGGGAACGGAACGGACCCCCGCGCGGCGACGGTCCGGGGACGGGCGAAGCCGGTTCACGCACATGGGGGCAGCATAGTCCCCGCCCCCCCCGAGCCCGAGGGGGCGCGACGGGAAGCGCGCCATTCACCGCCTTCCACCGACGCGATCGCAGGCCCTCAAGGCAGGTCCAGGCGCAGGCGGGCGACGCCGAGCTCGCGCACCACCGCGAGGAGCTCGTCGCGCTCCTCGCCGGGAAGGACGGCGAGGGCGGCGGGGCCGGCCAGCCCGGCGACGAGGGCCGGGCGGCCGGAACCGTCGAGGGCCACGAGGGCGCCGTCCCTTCGGGAGGCGACCACGCGCGGAGCGCCGCCGGGACCGAAGCGTCCGGCCACCAGGTCCACCGCGACCTCGCCGGCGACGATGCCCCCGGACGCCACCCGCGCGGCGCCCGGGGCCGGACCGGCGTCGACGAGGGCGCCGTCCTCGACGCGCCAGCGCCGCGCGCCGTCCACCGCCCAGCCGCGCAGCCCGGCGCAGCCCGGCGCGGCACCCTCGGCCCGGCGCTCCGCCGCCACGTCCCGCTGGGGCCGGTCGTCCCGCCAGGCGAGGCGCCCGTCGGCTTCGAGGGCGAACAGGCCGCCGTCGGTGGCGACGAGGAGGCAGGCGCCGTCGGAGGCGAGCCTCGCCACCCGGCCGGGCAGGGTGACCAGCCAGCGGCGCGCGCCCTCCGGGGTCCAGGCCCGCACCCAGGGCTGCCGGGCCGCCGCCGCCACGGGACCGTCGAGCCAGGCCACCCGGCTCGACGAGGGCACCGCGTCGAGTTCCGGCGGCGACCCCTCGTCGGGCAGCCACGCCGGGGCGGCGCCGGCCACGCCCACCACCAGGCCCCCCGGGGCCGGGGCCACGTCCACCCCGCCGAGGACGGGGCGAAAGCCGACGACGCTCGCCTCGCCCCGGCCGGGGCCGCCCCGCCGCGGCCGGCCGAACTCGACGCCCCCGGGCTCGCCGGCGAGGGCGGCGTCCACCGCCTCGGCCAGGGCCTCCACCGAGCGCGGGCCGTAGCCGACCGCCCGGTGGCGCACCGAGCCGTCGCGATCGACGAGGATCGCCGTCGGCAGGCCTTCCACGGCGAAGCGAGCGCCCGCCTCCCGCGCGACGGCCACCGGCAGGCCGAGGCCCTGCTTGCGGACGAAGCGCGCGACCTCGTCCTCGTCCTCGTCCACGCTCACCGCCAGGGCGTCGAGGCCGCGGCCGGCGCGCTCGGCGACCATCGCGTCCAGCTCGGGCAGCTCGGCGCGGCAGGGCCCGCACCAGGTCGCCCAGAAGGCCAGCAGCACCACCTCGCCCCGGTGGGCGGCCAGCGACCAGGGATCGCCCGAGCCCAGGAGCCGCGCGTCCAGGGGCGGCGCCGCGGCGAGGCCCACCCGCCAGGGCTCGCCGCGCTCCGGGGGGGCCAGGCCCAGCCTCTCGAGCCACGCGGTCGGCAGGTCCCGCGTCGCGAGGAGGGCCCGCGCCGCCCGCCGGGCCTCCTCCGGGCGATCCAGGGAGAGCAGGGCCCGGATGCGGGACCGCCGGAGGCTCGACCCGCCGCCGAGGTCGGCGGTCCAGCCGGGCCCGGTCGCGTCGGGCGGGCGGGCGGCCAGGGCGGCGTCGAGCAGCGGCAGGGCCTGCTCGGGGCGGTCGAGGGCGACGAGCACCTCGCCGAGCCGGCCGGCGAGCGCCGGGTCCTC
>WGAH01000166.1 GCA_015489145.1 Deltaproteobacteria bacterium | reverse complement strand
GGCTGACCGCGCAGATGTCCGGGCTCGCCGGCGTCGGTGTCCTCGTCCTCGACGGCCTCGTCGGCGATGCGCGGGGGGGGCGCCGCCTCGGGCACGACGGTGCGCGCCTCGGCGAGGCCCCCGGCCTCCCGCCGCAGCGGCGGCCGGGCCAGGGCGGGGAGGAGCACGCCGTGGCTCAGGGCGATGGCGCGGTCGGCGGGAAGCGCCATCCACGCCAGGGCCGCCACGCGCGCCCGCGCCTCGGCGAGGGTGCCCAGGATCTGCTCGGCCCGATCGGCCACGGGGGTGCTCATGCGAGCCTCCGGGTGGGGGACGCGCTACTCCTGCCCGCCGCCGGCGAGCCCGGACATCTGCGCGGTCAGCCCGCTGATGCTGCTCATGAGCTCCTCCTTGAGGCGCCGCATGCGGGCGATGTTCTCCTCGAGGGTCTTGAGCTTGGTCCGCAGGGAGCTGTTCTCGGCGCGCAGGGTCTCGGCCTCGTCCTCGAGGCGGCTGACCTTGCGGCGGGCCTCCTCGTTCTCGGCGTCGGCCTCGCGCACCTCGCGCTCCAGCCGTTCCAGCTCGGCCCGGAGCCCGTCGCGCTCGGAGACGAGTTCTTCGTGGCGCTTGCGGACCTCCTCGGCCCGGGCGCGCGCCGTGTCGACCTCGGTCTGGAGCGTGTCCATCTCGGCCTCGAGGCGCTCGACGTTGGCCTTCTGCCGCTCGATGTCGGCCTCGGCGGCGATGATGCGCCGGGTCGCGGCGTCGGACTCGCGCAGGACCTTGTTCAGCTCGGCGAGGCGCTCTTCGAGGATTTGGGCGAGCTCGGCCTGGATCTGCTCCAGGCGCTCGACGCTGGTGTCGCTCATGGACGGTTCTCCGGGATGGTGGGGGCGCGTCGCCGCCGGCCGCGGCCGCGGGGCCGGGAATTCGCCGGGGACGACGGGAAGGGTGGAGCGGTCCTGCCAGGCGCCCGGCCGGCGCCCGGCCGGAGCGTTCGGCGGAGGACGATACCCACGCGGGGAAACGGATGTCAACGCGCCGCGTCGGCGGCGCGGGCCTCGGGTCGGTCCATCGGTCCCGGCGATGCGGGCCTGGAGGCGAACCGCGCCGCGGGGTGGCGGGAAGCGGTGCGGTCGGATTAGGGCGGGCGGCACTGTTCGCCGGGGGGCGCGCCCTCCGGTTCCGGCGTCGCGGTGGTAGGCTGGCGCCAGCCCGAGGTGGTCATGAACCGTGTTCCGCTGCTCGTCGGCACCACGGGCGCCCTCAAGGGCGAGCGCTTCCAGGTGACCGAGGGCGGGCTCACCATCGGCCGCGACCCCGACTGCTCGGTGGTGATCGACGATCCCGGCGTGTCGCGGCAGCACGCCCGGGTGCTGCTGCACAACGCCGCCGTGTGGGTGCAGGACGCCGGCAGCCGCAACGGCGTCTTCGTCAACGGCCGGCGCGTGACCCGCCCGCGGCAGCTCGGCCCCGGCGACGAGCTGAGCATCGGCAAGCACACCTTCACCGTGGAACTGGTCTCGCCCTACCCCGACCCGGAGACCTCGGTGAGCGTCGTCGCGCCGCCCGTCGAGGACCCGCGAAACCCGCCGGCGCGCCTGCTCCTGGTGATGGGCCTGGCCTTCTTCGCGCTCGTCGCCGCCGTCCTCGCCCTCGCCCTCCGCTGAGGCGCGCCCGCGAGGCGGAATCCCGCGCCCCCGGTCCGCTTCGCCGCCGAGGTTGATACACTTCCGCGGCACGGGCCCGCGCGGGCCCCGCTCGGGATGGAGGTATCGTCTTGGCTGCACCCCAGGTGGAGTTGGTCGTTCGTCGCCCGGGGCAGCCGGAGCGGCGGGTGGTGCTCGGGCGCGGCGTGACGACGCTCGGCCGGGCGGAAGACAACGATCTCGTCCTGCCCGACATCGGCGTGAGCCGGCGCCACGCGCGCGTCATCGTCGAGGACGGTGGCGTGTGGCTCGAGGATCTCGGCAGCGGCAACGGCACCTGGGTCGGGGGGCGACGGGTGGAGCGCCACGCCGTCCGCGACGGCGACGAGGTGTCCGTCGAGCCCTTCCTGCTGCGCTTCCGCTTCCGGGGCGAGGCTCCGCCGGAGGGGCGGGCGGTGTCGGTCGAGGAGCGCCGCACCCCGCCGGCGCGCCTCGTCGTCCTGGCGGGCCAGCGCCTGGAGCCGACCTACCTCCTCGGCAGCGCGCGCCTCACCCTCGGCCGCAGCGAGGGGCGCGACGTCGTCCTCTACGACCCGGCGGCCAGCCGCGACCACGCGGTGATCGAGGCCCGCGACGGGCGGCACTGGTTCGTCGACCGCGGCAGCGCCAACGGCTCCTTCGTCAACGGCCAGCGGGTGCGCGAGGTCGCGCTGGAGGACCGCGACCACATCCGCATCGGCACGACCGAGTTCCGCTACGAGCTCGCGGCCTCGCCGCGCACCTTCGCCG
>WGAH01000165.1 GCA_015489145.1 Deltaproteobacteria bacterium | reverse complement strand
GACCTGGATCAGGCACACCCCATCGCGCCTCCCCCAATACCTGACCCCGGTCAGGCCGGGAAGTGTTTTTTTTCTGCCCTGCTTGATTTGCATCAAGGGTCGGGTTTCGACTGTTGCCTACTTTGCGGTCGATAAACGGCCGGGCCCCGCGTCCGGCAGGGGCCTTCTCTCGCCCCGCACCGTCGAGGTGAACCGTGGCTTCGTCGATCTCCCTTCCCGCGCTCCTCGGGCTCGGCGTGCTCCTCGCCGCCGCGCCGGCGGAGGGTCGTGCCGCCGAAGGCGGCGGTGAGGGCGGCATCTTCGCCAGCCGTTGCGCCGTCTGCCACACGATCGGCGGCGGTCCGTCCATGGGCCCCGACCTGCAGGGGGTCACGGAACGGCGCTCCGAGGCCTGGCTGCGCTCCTTCATCCCCGACCCGCAGGGCATGGTGGACGCCGGCGACCCGGACGCCGCCGCGCTCGTGAAGGGCGGTCGGGCCTCGATGCCCTCCGGCATCGTGCAGCCCGCCGAGATGGACGCCCTCCTCGCCGAGCTGCGGGCCGGGGGCAAGCCCGCCGCGGCCCCCGCCGAGGCGCCGGCGGGCCCCGAGGGCCGGGCCGAGGTCGGCGGTCGGCTGTTCCGCGGCGAGGAACCCTTCGCGAACGGCGGGCTGCCCTGCGGCGCCTGCCACGGCCTCGCCGACGGGAGCAGCCTCGGCTCCCTGGCGGTGGACCTCACCGACGTCCACGGACGCCTCGGCGAGGCCGGGCTTCGCGGGGCGCTTCGCACCCTGCCCTTCCCCGTGATGAAGGAGGCCTACGCCGACGCCCCCCTCACCGAGCAGGAACGGGCCGACCTCCTCGCGTTCTTCGCGAGCCTCGACGCGAGCGCCCCCGGGCGCCCCGCCTCGGCCGGCCTGTTGTGGGGCGGCGGCGCCGCGGTCGCCGCGCTCCTGTTCGCCCTGCTGGGGCTCGGCTGGAAGCGCCAGCGCAGGTCCATCTCCGACGAGCTGAGGAGCCAGGCATGAGCGACTGGAAGAAGGAGACCGTGCAGCCCGCCGAGCGCCGCTGGGAGGAGTTCTACCGGAACCGGTTCCAGCACGACAAGCGCGTGCGGACCACCCACGGCGTGAACTGCACCGGGAGCTGTTCCTGGGAGGTGTTCGTCAAGGACGGCATCGTCACCTGGGAGCTCCAGGCGACCGACTACCCGCAGCTCGAGGCCGGGCTTCCGCCCTACGAGCCCCGGGGCTGCCAGCGGGGGATCAGCTTCTCCTGGTACCTCTACAGCCCCCTGCGCGTGAAATACCCCTACGTGCGCGGGGCGCTCCTCGACCTGTGGCGGGCCGAGCGCGCGAAGGGCGCCGACCCGGTGGAGGCCTGGGCGCGCATCACCGCCGACCCGGAACGCCGTCGCCGCTACCAGGAGGCCCGCGGCAAGGGGGGCTACCGGCGCGTGCGCTGGGACGAGGCCCTCGACATCGTGGCCGCCGCCACGGTGCACACGGTCAAGGAGCACGGCCCCGACCGCATCGCCGCCTTCTCGCCCATCCCCGCCATGTCGCAGATCAGCTACGCCGCGGGCAGCCGCTTCGCCTCGCTGGTGGGCGGGGCGGTCCTCAGCTTCTACGACTGGTACTGCGACCTGCCGCCGGCCAGCCCCGAGACCTGGGGGGAACAGACCGACGTCCACGAGTCGGCGGACTGGTACAACGCGCGGTTCATCGCGGTCATGGGTTCCAACATCAACATGACCCGCACCCCCGACGCGCACTTCCTCGCCGAGGTGCGCCACGCCGGGGCGCGGCTCACGGTGTTCTCGCCCGACTTCTCCCAGGTCGCCAAGTACGCCGACTGGTGGATCCCCGTCCACGCGGGCCAGGACACCGCCTTCTGGATGGCCGTCAACCACGTCATCCTCAAGGAGTTCTACGTCGAGAAGCAGGTTCCCTTCTTCCTCGACTACCTGCGTCGCTTCACCGACACGCCGTTCCTCGTCGAGATCGTCGAGGAGGACGGCCGCGCCCGGCCCGGCCGCTACCTGCGGGCGGCGGAGCTGCCCGACCGCGCCGAGGAGGAACACGCCGACTGGAAGCTCCTCATGTGGGACGAGTCGCGGGACGCTCCGGCGATGCCCAAGGGCACCCTCGGCTACCGCTGGGCCCAGAAGGACCGCGGCAAGTGGAACCTCCAGCTCGAGGACGGCGCCACCGGCGAGCCGATCCGGCCGCGGCTCAGCTTCGCCGATGCCGCCGACGAGGTGGTGCAGGTCGCCTTCGAGGACTTCCAGGCCGACCGCGTGGCCCTGCGCGGCGTGCCGGTGCGCGTCGTGCAGACCCGGCGCGGCGCCGTCAAGGTCACCACCGTCTTCGACCTGCTCATGGCCCGCTTCGGCGTCGGCCGCGGGCTTCCCGGCGAGTACCCCGCCAGCTACGACGACGAGGGGGCCTACACCCCGGCCTGGCAGGAGGCGACCACCGGCATCCACCGCGACACGGTGATCCGCTTCGCCCGCGCCTGGGCCGACAACGGTGCCCGCACGAAGGGGCGCAACCTCGTGATCATCGGCGCCGGCGTCAACCACTGGTACCACAACAACCTGCTGTACCGTTCGGCGGTGGTCGCCCTCATGCTCACCGGCAGCGTCGGCACCAACGGCGGCGGCCTCGCCCACTACGTCGGCCAGGAGAAGGTCGTCAACATCGCCTCCTGGGCGCCCATCGCCTTCGCCGGCGACTGGGGCATGCCCCCCCGGCACCAGAACACCCCCTCCTTCCACTACGTCCACTCCGACCAGTGGCGCTACGAGCGCGGCTTCGGCGTCTACGACAAGCTCGCCGGCAAGGCCGCCCACGCCCACACCATCGACCAGCAGGTCGACGCGGTGCGGCGGGGCTGGCTGCCCTTCTTCCCGCAGTTCGACCGCAGCTCGCTCGCGGTGGCGAAGGAGGCGCGGGAGGCCGGCGCCGGCGACGACGGCGCGGTGGTCGCCCACGTCGTCGACCGCCTCCGGCGCGGCGACCTCAAGTTCGCCGTCCAGGACCCGGACGCCCCGGAGAACTGGCCGCGGCTGTGGTTCATCTGGCGCGGCAACGCCATCGGCACCAGCGCCAAGGGCCACGAGTACTTCCTCAAGCACTACCTCGGCACCCACACCGGCGCCCGGGCCGAGGAGCTCGCCCGCGATCACGTCGAGGAGGTCGTGTTCCGGGACGAGGCCCCCCGCGGAAAGATGGACCTCGTCGTCAACCTCAACTTCCGCATGGACACGACGGCGCTCTACTCGGACGTGTTGCTGCCCGCGGCGACCTGGTACGAGAAGGACGACCTCAACACCACCGACATGCACAGCTTCATCCACCCGATGCAGCAGGTGGTGCCGCCGGCCTGGGAGTCGCGCAGCGACTGGGACATCTTCAAGGCCGTGGCCCGGCGGGTGAGCGAGCTGGCCGAGAAGCACCTGCCCGAGCCCGTCGAGGACGTGGTCATGCTGCCCCTTCAGCACGACACCCCCGACGAGATCGCCCAGCCCCGGGTCGGCGGGCGGTGGTGGGCCGGCGAGGTCGAGGCGGTGCCCGGGCGCACGATGCCGAAGTTCCGGGTGGTGAAACGCGACTACACGCGTCTGTACGAGCGCATGGTGAGCATGGGGCCGGGCATCGAGAAGAACGGCGTCGCCGCCCACGGCCTTCGCATTCCCGCCGCCGACATGGTGGCCGAGCTCAAGGAACGCCAGCCCATCGCGGCCGGCGGCGAGACGCGGGTGTCGCTGGAGGAGGCCCGGCAGGTCGCCGAGGCGATCCTGCACCTCGACCCGGCCTCGAACGGCGAGCTGGCGTGGCGCGGCTACAAGGCCGAGGAGGCCAAGACCGGCGTTCCCCTGGTGGACATCGCCGAGGAGACCCGCGGCGCCCGGCTCCGCTTCTCCGACATCGTCGCCCGCCCGCGGCGGGTCCTGTCCTCGCCCACCTGGTCGGGGCTCGTCAACCGGGGGCGCGCCTACAGCCCCTACACGGTGAACGTCGAGCGCCTCGTGCCCTGGCGCACCCTCACGGGTCGGCAGCACTTCTACCTCGACCACGACGCCTACCTCGAGTGGGGCGAGCACCTGCCGGTGTTCAAGCCGCGCCCCGAGATGGAGATGCTCGACGAGACGCGCATGAGCCGGGCCCACGCCGAGGGCGCGCGCCTGTTCAACTACATCACCCCGCACGGCAAGTGGAGCATCCACTCGACCTACGGCGACAACCTCCGCATGATGACCCTGTCGCGCGGCGGCTACCCCGTGTGGATGAACGACCGCGACGCCGCCGAGATGGGCATTCGCGACAACGACTGGGTCGAGGTCTTCAACGACAACGGCGTGTTCGTGCAGCGCTGCGTCACCTCGGCCCGCATCCCCCGCGGCGCGGTGTTCGTCTACCACGCGACGGAACGGACGGTCGGCATCCCGAAGTCGCCGATGACCGGCAAGCGGGCCGGGATGAACAACTCGATCACCCGCGCCCGGCTCAAGCCCGTGCTGATGTCGGGCGGGTACGCGCAGTTCACCTACTTCTTCAACTACTGGGGCCCCACCGGCGTCAACCGGGACACCTTCGCCTACGTCCGCCGGATCGAGAAGCCGGAATTCTAGCCGGAACAGGAGACCATCGATGAACGTCAAGGCCCAGGTCAGCATGCTGTTCCACCTCGACAAGTGCATCGGCTGCCACACCTGCTCGGTCGCCTGCAAGAACCTGTGGACCGACCGCAAGGGCGCCGAGTACATGTGGTGGAACAACGTCGAGACGCGGCCCGGCACCGGCTACCCGACCCGGTGGGAGGACCAGGAGCGCCTGCGCGGCGGCTGGGAACCCAAGGACGGCTCCCTGCGGCTCAAGCTGCACGGGCGTCTCGGCGCGCTGCTCAAGCTGTTCTACAACCCGGCGCTGCCCGACATCAAGGACTACTACGAGCCGTTCACCTTCCGTTACTCCGACCTGTTCGACGCGCCGGCCGCCGACGACCAGCCCACCGCGATTCCCGTCTCGGCGATCACCGGGGAGCCCATCGACATCGAGAGCGGGCCGGCCTGGGACGACGACTTCAGCGGATCGGGCATCTACGCCCGCAACGACCCGTCGCTGGCGGGGGTGCCCGAGGAGACGCGGCGGCAGCTCGAGGAGCTGGAGCGCATCGTCTTCAACTACCTCCCCCGCATCTGCAACCACTGCCTGAACCCGGCCTGCGTGGCGGCCTGCCCCTCCGGCGCGATCTACAAGCGCGAGGAGGACGGCGTGGTGCTGGTCAACGAGAACCGCTGCCGCGCCTGGCGCATGTGCGTGGCCGCCTGCCCCTACAAGAAGGTCTACTACAACTGGAACACCGGCAAGTCGGAGAAGTGCATCCTGTGCTTCCCGCGCCTGGAGACGGGGCAGGCGCCGGCCTGCGCGCACTCCTGCGTCGGGCGCATCCGCTACATGGGCGTGCTCCTGTACGACGCCGACCGCATCCCGGAAGCGGCGGCCGTCCCCGACGCCGATCTCGTCGGCCACCACCGCGAGGTGATCCTCGATCCCTTCGATCCCGCCGTGATCGCCGAGGCGCGGGCCAGCGGCATCGACGAGGACTGGATCCGGGCGGCGCAGCGCTCGCCGGTCTACCGCTTCGTCAAGGAATGGGGCCTCGCCCTGCCGCTGCACCCCGAGTACCGCACGATGGCGATGATGTACTACATCCCGCCCCTCTCGCCGGTGATGAGCGTGGTGGACGCGGACCTGTTCCGCCTCGACCTGGCCGACGGGGAGGGCGCCTTCGAGCTGTTCGACCGGCTCGACGCCTCGCGCCTGCCGATCCGCTACCTCGCCAACCTGTTCAGCGCCGGCGAGGAGGGGCCGATTCGCGCGATCCTTCGCAAGATGCTCGCCGTGCGCCTGTACCGGCGGGCGCGAACGGTGGAGGGCGAGGCGCCGGCCGACCTCGAGCGGCTGCTCGAATCGGTGGGCCTCGACGCCGAGAGCGCCGAGGCGATCTACCGCCTCTCGACGCTGCCCACCCTCGAGGAGCGCTTCGTGCTGCCGCCCTACCACCGCGAGGTGGCCATCGAGAGCCTCGCCGATCCGCTCAGCCACAAGGGCCTGACCGGGCTGGGCTTCGTCGAGCCGCCGGCGCGGGGGGAGTGATGTTCGCCGTCCTCGCCGATTGCCTCGGCTACCCCGAGCCCGGCCTGCTCCCCCGGCTGGAGGCGGGCGTGGCGCGCCTGCCCGCCGGCGCGGTGCGGCGCCTGCTCGAGCGCTTCGTGAAGCGCGTCGCGGCGCTCTCCCTCGACGAGTGGGAGATGCTCGCCACCCGCACCCTCGACCTCAGCCCCCTCGCGGCGCCCTACGTCGGGCACCAGGTGTGGGGCGAGAACTACCAGCGCGGCGCCTTCATGGCGCGGCTCCAGGGCGAGATGCGGCGCCTCGGCGTCGACCCCGCCGGCGAGCTGCCCGACCACCTCGTGCCGATCCTCCGCTACCTCGAGGTGGCCGAGCGGCCGCTGCCCGAGCTGCTCGAACACCTCGCGCCGGCGGTGATGAAGATGCACGCGGCGCTTCGCGAAGCCGAGGCCGACAACCCCTACCTCCTCGTGTTCCGCGCCGTCGTCGAGGCGACGGGCGAGACGCGGGCCCTCCGCGCGGGAGCGTGACGATGACCTGGTTCCTGTTCGCGATCTTCCCCTACATCGCCGTGACGCTCGCCGTGGCGGTCGGCGTGGTGCGGGCCGTGCGCCGGCCGTTCTCCGTGTCGAGCCTGTCCTCGCAGCTCCTCGAGCGCCGCTGGCTCTACTGGGGGAGCCAGTCCTTCCACTACGGCATCCTGCTGGTGCTCGGCGGGCACCTCCTCGCGTTCCTGCTGCCGGGGACGCTGCGGGCCTGGAACGGCTCGCCGGCGCGGCAGCTCGCCCTGGAGATCACCGGCCTCGGGCTCGGGCTCTACGCCCTCGTCGGCGCCCTCATCCTCGTGCTGCGCCGGCTGACGAACGCGCGGATTCGCGTCGTGACCTCGCCGATGGACCTCCTGGTGTGGCTGGCGCTCCTCGTGTCGCTGGTCACCGGCGTGCTGACCGCCGGGGTCCACCGCTACGGCTCGACCTGGTTCACCGGCGTGTTCACGCCGTACCTGTGGTCGCTGGCGCGCTTCGCCCCCGAGCCCGAGCGCCTCGACGGGTTGCCGTGGCTGGTGCGGCTGCACGCCTTCAACTTCTTCGTGCTCCTGGCGCTGTTCCCGTTCAGCCGCCTCGTGCACCTGGTCACCGTGCCCGTCGGCTACCTCGTGCGCCCCTGGCAGCTCGTCGTGGCGAACCGGCAGCGCTCGGCCGGCGCGGAACCCTCCGCATCCGCTCGCAACTAGTTCTTCGAGGAAAACCCATGACGAGCAAGTTCCGGTTCAAGGGCAACCCCACCGAGGGGCTCATCGGCGCCACCCTCGGCTTCTTCATCGGCTTCGCCGCGGTGTCGCTGTTCGGGCCCACCGCCAAGAAGTTCAAGGACGTCATGGACCTGAGCCCGGTGATGGTGGGCTTCCTGGTCGCCATGCCGTCCCTGTCGGGCTCGCTGCTCCGCATCCCGTTTTCGGCCTGGGTGGACACCACCGGCGGGCGCAAGCCCTTCCTGGTGCTGCTCGGCCTGTCGATCCTCGGGATGCTCGGGCTCACCTGGGTGGTGTGGGCGCTCTACCCCGACCGGCTCACCGGCGAGCTGTACCCGCTGCTGCTGCTCCTCGGCCTGCTGAGCGGCTGCGGCATCGCCACCTTCTCGGTGGGCATCAGCCAGGTGTCCTACTGGTTCCCGCAGGAGCGCCAGGGCTGGGCGCTGGGCACCTACGCCGGCGTCGGCAACATCGCCCCGGGCCTGTTCTCCTTCCTCATCCCCCTGGCGCTCGCCGACTGGGGACTCACGGGCACCTACCTCGCCTGGCTCGTGTTCCTCGTGGTCGGCACGGCCCTGTACTTCAAGATGGGGCGCAACGCCTGGTACTTCCAGGCGGTCCACGGCGGGCTGTCGCCGGACGAGGCCCGCGCCGTCGCCGCCGAGGCCGGCCAGGAGATCTACCCGGCGGGCAGCCTCAAGGAGAGCCTGCTGATCTCGGCCCGGGTGTGGAAGACCTGGCTGCTCGTGGTGCTCTACTTCACCACCTTCGGCGGCTTCATCGCGCTGACGGCCTGGCTGCCGACCTACTGGCAGTCCTTCTTCTCGACCCCGGCCCGCACGGCGGGCATGCTCACGGCGCTGTACTCCATCCTCACCTCGGTGGTCCGCATCTACGGCGGCACCGTCTCCGACCGGCTCGGCGGCGAGCGCACGGTGATGCTGGCGATGATCGTCACCCTGGCGGGCGCGCTGGTCATGGTCGTTTCCCACGCCTTCGGCCTGGCGGTGGCCGGCGAGGTGGTGATGGCCATCGGCATGGGCGTGGGCAACGCGGCGGTGTTCAAGCTCGTGCCCCAGGAGGTCCCCGAGGCCGTCGGCGGCGCGGCGGGCTGGGTCGGCGGCCTGGGCGCCTTCGGCGGCTTCGCGATCCCGCCGATCATGGGCACCTTCGTCCGCGTCGAGGGCGAGGCCGGCTACGCCCACGGATTCGTCGTCTACATCGGCCTGGCCCTGATCTGCATCGCCATCGCCGAGGTCCTCCGCCGCAGCCACCGCGCCCGCGCGGCGGCGTAGGGG
>WGAH01000164.1 GCA_015489145.1 Deltaproteobacteria bacterium | reverse complement strand
GTCGGGCTCCCCTCCCGCCGGGCGGCGAGGCGCCGCTCCCTGGTGCCGGCGGGGCTGGCATAGTACCTTCTCCGGCGGCCGCGCGCCCGCCTCCGCCTCCCCCGAGCGGGCGCCGGGCGCCCCGCGAGGAGGCCCATGAACAACCGCGCCGTCGGCATCGACCTGGGGACGACGTTCTCGGCCATCGCCCACGTCAACCGCCACGGCGTGCCCGAGATCCTCCACAACGCCGAGGGCGACCGCATCACCCCGTCGGTGATCCTGTTCGACGGCGACGAGGTGATCGTCGGCAACTACGCGCGGCAGTCGGCCGTGGCCTTCCCCGACCAGGTCGTCGAGTTCGTCAAGCGCCACATGGGCGACCCGGACTACGCCTTCACCTGGCGCGGCGAGCGCTACACCGCCGAGCGGCTCAGCAGCTTCATCCTCGCCCGCCTCCGCCACGACGCCGAGCTGCGCCTCGGCCACCCGGTCGACCAGGCCGTCATCACCGTGCCCGCCTACTTCGGCGACCGGGAGCGCCGGGCGACGATCCGGGCCGGGGAGCTGGCCGGCCTCGAGGTGCTCCAGCTCGTCAACGAGCCCACCGCCGCGGCCTACGCCTACGGGCTGGCCCACTCCGACCGCCGGCTGAACTGCCTGGTCTTCGACCTCGGCGGCGGGACCTTCGACGTCACCCTCGTCGACATCGACCACGACGAGATCCACGTCATCGGCACCGCCGGCGACCACCAGCTCGGCGGCAAGGACTGGGACGACGCCCTCGTCGCCCACGCCGCCGGGGTCTTTCGCGAGCGCTACGGCCTCGACCCCCTCGCCGACCCGGCGGCCACCCGCGACCTGCGCCAGAAGTGCGTCAGCGCCAAGATCTCCCTGTCCCGCCGGCCGCGGGTCAACCTGTTCTTCGACCACCAGGGGCGCATCCTGCGCCTCGGCGTCAGCCGCGAGGAGTTCGAGGCCCTCACCCGGCCGCTCCTCGCCCGCACCGAGCGGCTCACCCTGCGGGTCCTCGACGAGGCTCGCGTCGACCCGGGCGAGGTGGACGCCGTCATCCTCGCCGGCGGCTCCACCCGCATGCCGATGGTGCGCGAGCTCGTGCGCCGCGTCTTCGGCCGCGAGCCCGCCACCGACATCAACCCCGACGAGTGCGTGGCCCTCGGCGCCGCGCTCTCCGCCGCCCTGGAATCCGCCCGCCGCACCGGCGAGCGCCCCCCGGTCGACCTGCGCGCCCACGACGTGACGGGCCACTCCCTCGGCATGGTCGTGCTCCGCGACGGCCGCCTGCACAACAGCCCGATCATCCGGCGCAACAGCCGCATCCCCTGCGAGCGCACCCGCGACGACTACGCGACCACCCGCGACGGCCAGACCTCCATCGACCTGTGGCTGGTGCAGGGCGAGTCCCCCGACCCGCTCGCCTGCAACGTCCTCGGGCACTTCGAGTTCTACGGCATCCCGCCGCGCCCGGCCGGCGAGTCGCGCCTGGCGGTCACCTACCGCTACAACGCCAACGGCATCGTCGAGGTCGAGGCGATGGACCTCGGCACGGGGCAGAACCTCGCCCACCGCCTCGTCGCCGGCGAGCTCACCCTCGAGGACCTCGCCCACGGTCGCGTGCCCCTCGACGTCGCGCTGGTCATGGACTGCTCCGGCTCGATGTACGGCGCCCACATCCGCGAGGCCCGCAAGGCCGCCCGGGGCTTCGTGTCCCGGGCCTTCCGCCCCCACCGGCGCTTCGCCGTGGTCGCCTTCCCCGGCGGCGTCAAGACCGAGCCCACCAGCGACCCGGAGCGCATCGACGCCGCCATCGCCGCCCTCACCCCCATCGGCGGCACCCCCCTGCACCGGGGGCTGGCCGAGGCCCGGCGGGTGCTCGGCGAAAAGGTCGGCGTCCAGCGCGTCTTCGTCGTGCTCACCGACGGTCACCCCGACGACCCCCGGGCGGCGGCGGCGGAAGCCGAGCGCATCAAGCGCGCCGGCGGCCGCGTCATCACCGTCGGCGTCGGCCGGCACGTGCGGCAGGACTACCTGCGGCGGCTCGCCTCGCGCCCGGCCGACTACCGGTTCTGCGACCAGAGCGTGGAGCTGGAGGAGACCTTCCTCAACATCGCCACCGAGCTGAGCCCCGGCGGCCCGCACCGGGAGGAGCCGTGACGGACGAGACCCGCGACGCCCTGGCGCGCCTGGAGGCCGAGCTGGCCGAGATCAAGCGCCAGCTCGCCGAGGAGCTGCGCCGCGACGAGGCCCGCAGGGAGGCCTTCGACCGGCTCTACGAGGAGATGCGCCAGTACAAGGAGGACTTCGTCTTCCAGGCCGAAAAGCCCCTGCTCCTCGACCTGCTGCTGTTCTACGACAGCCTCAACTGGTTCAAGGACAGCCTCGTCGACCGCCAGATGAGCCCCGACGTGGTGGCCGACAGCTTCCAGTTCCTCCTCGACGAGTTCACCGAGCTGCTCTACCGCCGCGACGTGCTGCCCCTCGACCCGAGGCCGGTCTTCGACCGCGAGGTCCACAAGGCGGTCAAGCTCGTGCCCACCGACGACCCGCGGCAGGACTGGACGGTGGAGCGGGTGCTCAAGCGCGGCTTCACCCGCGGCGGCCGCCTGCTGCGCGCCGAGGAGGTCGCCGTGCGCCGCCACCGCAAGCCGGCCCGGGACGAGGGCTGACATGGCCGCGGAGCCGGACCCGCCCATCCTCGGCATCGACCTCGGCACGACCTGGTCGTCGATGGCGGTGGTGGACCGCCACGGGCGGGCCGAGATCCTGCCCAACGCCGACGGCGAGCCCGCCACCCCCTCGGCGGTGTGGTTCGAGGGCCCGGGCAGCGCGGTGGTCGGCGCCGAGGCCCTGCTGATGGCGCCCCTCGAGCCCGACCGGGTGGCGAGCCTGTTCAAGCGCCACGTCGGGGAAGCGGACTGGCGGCTCCGCATCTTCGGCCGCCCCTGGACCCCGGTGGAGCTGAGCGCCCTCGTGCTGGAAAAGCTGCGGATCGACGCGGAGTCGCTCCTCGGCAGGTCCGTTCGCGACGCGGTGATCACGGTGCCCACCCACTTCGGCGCCGCCGAGCGGGAGGCGATGGTGGAGGCCGGTCGCCGGGCCGGGCTGGCGGTGAGGAGCCTGCTCAACGAGCCGACGGCGGCGCTCCTCGCCGACGGCCTCGACCGCCTCGGGCCGCCGCGCACGGTCCTCGTCTTCGACCTCGGCGGCGGCACCCTCGACGTCACCCTCGCCCGCCTCGACGGGGTGCGCGTGCGGGTGCTGGCGACGGGGGGCGACGCCTGGCTCGGCGGCCAGGACTGGGACGCGCGCCTCGAGGCGCTGGTCGCCGGGCGCTTCGCCGCGGCCCACGGCCTCGACCCCCGCGCCGACCCCCACGCCGCCGGCGACCTCCACCAGCGCTGCACGGCGGCCAAGCTCGCCCTGTCCACCCGGCCCCGGGCCGTGGTGCCGGTCCACCACGGGGGGCACCGCCTGGTCGTCGAGGTGAGCCGCGCCGACTTCGAGGCGGCCACCCGCGACCTCGTCGACCGGGCGCTGCGCTCCGCCGGGGCGGTGCTGCGCCGGGCCGGGCGGGGCTGGGGCGACCTCGACGAGGTGCTGCTGGTGGGCGGGTCGACGCGCATGCCCATGGTGCGCGCCGCCGTCGAGGCGGTGGCCGGCGAGCGGGTGCGCGCCGCCGAGCGCCCCGAGGAAATGGTCGCCCTCGGCGCCGCGCTGGCCGCCGTGCTC
>WGAH01000163.1 GCA_015489145.1 Deltaproteobacteria bacterium | reverse complement strand
GTCAGATGTGTATAAGAGACAGTGCCCGACGAGGCCCTCGACTTCGAGGACACCGCCGAGCTCGACCCCTCCCCCCGCATCGTCGGCCAGGACATCGCCCTGCGCGCGATCCGGCAGGCCGTCGAGATGGAGAGCCCCGGCTACAACCTGTTCGTCACCGGCCTCGACAGCGGCGGCCGCCTGCGGACGGCCCAGCGCATCCTCGCCGACCTCGCCCCCCGCCGGCGCCAGCGCCGCGACTTCGCCTACGTCCACGACTTCGACGACCCCAGCCGCCCCCGCCTGCTCATCCTCCCCGCCGGGGCGGCCCCGCGGTTCAGCCGCGAGCTCCAGGACCTCGCCGACCTGCTGTTCGACGAGGTGCCGCGCATCCTCCAGTCCGAGCCGGTTCGCAAGCGGCGCGACGGCCTCTACCACGAGCTCGAGCGCAAGCAGCGCGAGGCCCTCGCCGGCCTCCAGCGCGAGCTCGAGGAGGAGGGCTTCGTCCTCGTCGACCAGGGCGAGGGCGACGAGGTGGAGCCCACGGTGATGCTCCTGGTCGACGAGGAACCCCACCCGCGCGCCGAGCTGGGCATCCTCGAGCGCGACGGCAAGCTCGACCGGCCGGCCGCCGAGATCGAGGCCCGCTTCGACGTCCTGGAGGACCGCCTCGCCGAGACCCTCGTGCGCGCCCGCGCCGCCGTGCTCGAGGTCTCCCGCGAGGTGCGCGAGGTCGAGCGCGTCGCCGTCGGCGCCGGCCTCGCCGACACCTTCCGCGACCTCGGCCGCCGCTTTCCCCGGGCCCGGCGCTGGCTGGAGGCGCTGCACGCCCACATCGCCGACCACCACGAGGTGTTCCGCTCGGGCGGCCGCGACGAGGCGCCCCCCGAGGCCCTGCTGCCCCTCCAGGTCAACGTGCTCCACCGGGGGGCCCGGGGGCGCAAGGCCCCGATCGTCGCCGTCCCCGACCCGACCTACGGCAACCTGTTCGGCGGCATCGCCCAGGAGCCGCCGGGGGGCGCGCCGGCCAACCACACCCACCTGCGCGCCGGGGCCCTGCACGACGCCGACGGCGGCTACCTCGTGCTCAACGCCGCCGACCTGCTCATGGAGCCCGGCGCCTGGAAGACCCTGAAGCGCGCCATGCTCTACGGCAAGCTCGGCCTCCAGAACCTCGAGGGCGCGATCCAGGGCGCCGCCGCCGCCCTTCGCCCCGAGCCGATGCCGCTGGACGTGAAGGTGGTGCTGCTCGGCGACGACGCGCTGTTCGCCCTCCTGTACGCCACCGACCCGGACTTCCCGAGCATCTTCAAGATCAAGGCCGAGTTCGAGCCCACCGTGGACTACCGGCCCGAGCTTCCCCGGCAGGTCGGCGAGGTGCTCGCCCGCCTCGCCCGGCGGGAGGGCTTCCGCCCCCTGCACCGGGGGGCGGTGGCGGCCATCGTCGAGTGGGCCGTGCGGACGAGCGGACGCGGCGGGCGGGTGCGCCTGGCCTTCGGCGAGATGGCCGACCTCGCCCGCGAGGCCGACTACCTCGCCCGCGGCGAGCGGGTCACCCGCGAGGACGTCGCCGCCGCCCTCGCCGCCCGGGAGGAGCGCCACGGCCACTTCGCCCGGCGCACCCGGGACGCCCTGAAGCGCGACATCCTCCACGTCGCCACCGAGGGCGCGGTGATCGGCCAGATCAACGCGCTCGCCGTCTACCACGCCGGCGGCCACGAGTGGGGCCGGCCCCTGCGGGTCACCGCCTCGGTGGGCACCGGGCGCGGCGGCGTCGTCAACATCGAGCGCGAGGCGCGGCTGAGCGGCCGCGTCCACGACAAGGGCGTGCAGGTGCTCACCGGCTTCCTGCGCGGGCGCTTCGGCCGCCGCCGCACCCTGGCGCTCACCGCCAGCATCGCCGTCGAGCAGCACTACGGGCGCATCGACGGCGACAGCGCCAGCTCCGCCGAGCTCTACGCCCTGCTCAGCGCCATCGCCCGGGTGCCGCTCCGCCAGGACCGCGCCGTCACCGGCAGCGTGGACCAGTTCGGCACGATCCAGCCCATCGGCGGCGTCAACGAGAAGGTCGAGGGCTTCTTCCGGCTGTGCGCCGACCGCGGCCTCAGCGGCGAGCAGGGGGTGCTGATCCCCACCCGCAACGTCGAGGACCTGTGCCTGGCCGAGGACGTCGTCGCCGCCTGCCGGGAGGGCCGCTTCCACGTCTGGCCCGTCGCCACGGTGGAGGAGGGCCTGCGCCTGCTCACCGGCGTGGAGCCGGGCGAAGCCGAGGCCGAGACCTGGCCCGAGGACACGATCTACGGCCGCGTGCTGGCCGCCCTCGCCGACCTCGAGCAGGTCGTGCGCCGCGCGACCCGCGGCGAAAAGAACGGCGGGAACGGCTCCGCGGAGGAGAGCGACGCGAAGAAGCCGGCGGCCGGGCGCAAGAAGGCCCCCGCGAAGCGCAAGAAGGCCCCCGCCGGGAAGGCGTGAGGGCGCGGCGGGCGCTACCGGGGGCGGGCGACGCCGCCCTTGCGCTTGATGCCGAAGCCGTAGCGGTAGATGTCCGGGATGTCGACGCGGCCGTCCGGGCGGACCTTGAGCACGCCCAGCCGAACGAGCTCCTCGAACACCGCCTCGCCGTCGTCGCCGAAGCCGTCCTCCTCCCGCGTGGCCGTTTTCCGAAGCCGGGCGACGAGCTCGCGCCGCGAGGCCAGCAGCACCATGCCCCGCAGGTTCTCCAGCCGCCGGACCACCCGGTGCTCCTCGGCCAGCTCGGCGACCCGGTACCGAGAGGTGTTCTCGAGCGCCGCCTGGAGCTCGACCGGGTGCAGGAGCCGGGACTCCCGAGCCCGCGGCCCCTCGTGGAGCGCGTACCGCGCGGCGAAGGCGACGAGGTTCAGGATGGACCTCGGCACGATGGCGCCGTGCGCGTCCTTGAGGTGGTTGGGGATCCAGCGGTGGGTGTAGCCCTTCTTGACCCCCTTCCCCATCAGCTCGCCCGCGAGCCGGGCCGCCAGGGTGTGCTGGGAGGGATCGCCCTCCTCCGGGAGCGCCTCGGGCGGCATCCACCCGAAGGAGTCGTGCCGGGCGAGGGGCACCGGGTTCGGCGGCGTCGCGAGCCAGCGCCTCAGGCCATCCCGGGAAGCCATGTGCCGGATGAGCACCCGGTAGAGGTCCTCGGCGCTCCAGCGAAGGGAAACCGATCGCGTCTCGAGCTTGCTCGCGTCGGCCGACCCCTGCAGGCTCGCCTCGAAGAGGTCCTCGCGCAGGAAGATCTTGGCGCCCAGGCCGTCGTAGCGGTTCGCCAGGGACAGCCACATCGCGAGGAGGGTCGAGGCGAAGCGCGCGCGGAGGCGAGGGCGGGTGATGCCGATCTTGTCGAGGTGATCGTAGGTGACGACGACCCGCCGACCCTCGCGCATGCACCGGTCGTCCAGCCGGTCGAGCCAGGCGCTCAGCGCGCCGAGGTTGGGCCGAACCTCCGGCACCCACGCGGCCGGATCGGCCCGGTTCCGGCGCCATCGCTCCATGAACGCCGCCGGCGGCGCCTCGTGGTCGGGATGGGCGCGGGCGAGCACGCCGACGAGGTGGCCGAACCAGAACGCGCGAATGGGGCCGTCCGCGGGGGTGGCCTCCCCGAAGGCGTCCACGGCCTGGGTGCTCGGGTGCTCCTTGCCCCGCTCGCTGAAGCCCTCCAGCCACCGGGTGGGAAGGGAAGGGGCGCCTGGGAACAGGGCGTCCACCGCGATTCCGCGCCGGTCGATTTCGCGCAGCGCGTGGAACAGGGCGGTCTTGCCGGCGCCTCGCTCGCCGCGAACGACCAGCGCGGACGGGCGAAGCGCCTGCGAATGCGATGGGAGCGCCAGGAAGACGCGCAGGATGTCGTCGTGCGCGTCCGCATCGCTGCCGAGTCCCGCCAGCTCGGTGAGGAGGCGCCGCCGATCCCGGTCGTCGAGAACGCTGCTGGCAACCTTGGCGTCCATCGGGATCATCCCTCCTCGGGCAGCGACAGCGCGCGAAGGCGCTCGACCACCGCCGCGAAGGCGTCGTTGTCGAGAAGCGAGCGCGACAGGTCGGCCAGGCGTTCCGCCGACGCGATCTCGTCGTAGCGACCCACGGGCCAGGGGTGGTGCGCCGCCGTGTCGTCCTCCTCGCCCGGAACATCATCGAGGGCCCGGTACAGGCTGTCCGCGCAGGCGTCGTACATCGCGCGCCGGAACCGGGCCCGCGTGGTGAGCGCCTCTTCTCCTTTCAGGGGCAACGGGACGAAGGTCTGGGCGATGAGGATCCGCTGGTCCCGTTCCCGGCGCCGGGCATGCAGCACCTCCAGGGTGAGCGAGAGTCCCTCGCGTGCCGCCGGGGTGTCCCGCCCGACGAGCACGTCGACGTGCGCCACGTCCGTGAGGGACAACCCGCCGAGGTCGTGCAGGCCCGTCCGGCAATCGAGGAGGATGTAGTCCGGCCGGTGCTGTCCCCGGATTCGCTCGAGCACCCTCGCGAGCGCCCGGGCGACGGGGCTCTCGTCGCCCGCCGAGGACCCGAGGTAGTCCAGCCTCGCGAGCTTCTCGATGTAGCCACGGTCCATGCGCCCCGCCGAGACGACGCCGATCTCGGCTTCGTGGACGCGGATCCAGGCCACGGGGTCCCGCCCCGGAAGCCGCCCCGTCGCCGCGTGCATGAGCAGGTGATCGATGAGCTGCTCGCCGGGCGCCACGTCGAAAAGCGCCCCCAGCCCGGGGGCCTCGAGGTCGAGGTCGAGGCAGACGACCTTCTTGCCTTCCTTCGCCAGCTTCCAGGCCACCACGCCGAGAAGCGTCGAGCGCCCCACGCCTCCCTTGAAGGAGAAGAAGGCGACGACCGCCGGGTTGCCCTCGGAGAGCGGCCAGCAGGCCCCCGCCGCCCTGCCGTCGAGCCAGGCCTGCTTGCTCAACACCCGCTGGTAGCCCGTCCAGGTCTTCGCGATCTCGACGGGCGCGCCCGTCGGGTCCGGGTAGCGCGTGGGCCAGGCGGAAGGCCAACCCCTGGCTCGATCCAGGATCTCGCGAGCGAGCCGATTCTCGGCGACGGCTCCGGACGCGAGGTTGAGGATGGGGCCGTGGAACCAGGGGCCCAGGCTGGCGCGCAATCGCTCGGCCAGCCCCTCGCGATCGAATCCCTCGGGACCGTCCACCACGAGCCGCACCCGGCCGCGCAGGTCGCGCACCAGGCAGAGGCGCCGGAGCTCGTCGAAACCCGGGAAGGCCTCGGTGATGGCGACGAGTTCGGGAATCGCCGTGTCGAAGCTCGCGGTCATCAGGGCTCCCTCCCGGTGATGCGCCCGTCCGCCCACAGGTCCGCGACAACGCGGTCCACCAGCGCCCTCGCGGCCTGCACGAGCCCGGTCACCGACCCGTCGCGATCGTCGTGGGCCCCGGTGCGATCATAGCGATGGCTCGGCTTCCACTTCGACAGGACCGGGTAGGAGTCGACCCAACCGTCCAGGTGGTACCGAGCGGCATGCGGATCGAGGGCGAGCCCCCACTCGAGGAGCGCGTCCGCCGCTTCCCCAAGGTCGTGACCCAGGGCCTTGTCGAGCAGGTCGTCGGCGAGGCAGGCCTTTCGCACGCACTCGGGACCGAAGCCGGCGAGGTGCCAGGCCTGGTCGGGGGAACGGCCCGGACCCTCCGCCAGGAGGTGCTCGGCATCGCGAACGTGGCGACGGGCGGCGCTGAGGAGGCCGAGCTGGCGGGGCTCCATGGCATTCTCCTGTCGGTGGACGGCCTCGGGCGCCGGGGACTGGAGCGTTCGCCTAACCGAAAAGGGGAGCCTCCCGGCCCGCCCGTCGCCGGCGGCTTCCCTACGGGCACTCCACCGCCTGCACGTAGCGGATCTCCACGGTGCTGCCGGCCGCCGGGGGGGCCGCGTCGTCGAAGACGACGGCGTTGGCCTCGGCGTCCCAGGTCCAGTCCGTCCAGGTGGCGCCGTCCACGCGCACGGTGATGCTGTCGACCAGGGGCTCGAAGTCGAGCGGGTGGGCCAGGCCGCCGCGGGCCGCCAGCACGCTCACCGCCGCGAGGTCGGCGAAGCTCGCCTCCCAGTCCGAGGCGCAGAGGTCGCCCACCACCCCGCCGCTGAGCACGGCGGCGTCGGCGTAGCCCTCGCCGTAGCTCACCCCGCCACAGGCCCCGTCGTCGGTGGCGATGATCGCGCTGACCACCACGCCGCTCGCGTCGGGGGCCGCCGCCCGCAGGGCCGCGAGGGCGGCCTCCGGGTCCTCGCCGGAGCCGTCGGGCCCCCCGGCGATGACGACGACGTGGAGCTGCGCCCCCTCGCGCAGGAAGCCCTCCATGCAGCCGCCGGGGCGGTCCTCGGCGAGGCCCGCCGCCGCGAGGCCGAGCAGGGCGTCGTCCCAGGCGCCGGGATCGCCGTCCAGCCCCGCCTCCAGCGCCTCGATGCGCGCGTCCCGCGCCGCGTCGCTGCCCGTCCAGCCGGCCGGCGGGCAGGGCCCCGCCCCGGTGAGCACCGCCGCGTGCAGGTCCACGTTCCCGGCGTCGAGGGCGTCCACGAAGTCGTCCAGCGCCCCCCGCGCCCGGTCGAGGTAGGCGTCCATCACCCCGGCGGTATCGACGGCAAAGACGACGTCGGCGTCGAGGCCCGGGGCGTAGGTGAAGTCGTCCTCCACCGTCGAGCCGGCGTAGGCCAGCGCCGACAGCGGGGCCGAGGCGACCGGCCAGCGGGGGTCGTCGGTCTGCACGTAGAGGTCGGCCTCGGCCAGGCCGGCGTCGAGCACCGACCAGGCCGGCGCGAAGCGCACGCCGCCCGTCACCGTCCCCCCCGGCGCGACCTCGGCCCCCACCAGGCCGTCGGCCACCGAAAAACCCTCGTCGCCGACGATCCAGGCGTCCTCGACGTGGAGGGGCTCCGAGCCGGCGTTGGACAGGGTGAAGGCGCGGGAATCCTCGCAGGCGAAGGGCACGCTCCAGGCGCCGTCCGGGCCGTCCAGCGCCGCCACCGGCGCCGTGCCGGAGCCGGCGAGGGTGAGCACCTCGATGCCGTAGTTCACCCGCAGCTCGGCGGTCCAGCTCGCCTCGGTGGTGGGCCGGAAGGTCACGAGCAGGGACCGGCTCTCGCCGGGCCGCAGCTCGAAGACGGGGTCGCCGGCGACGAGGAACACGGCGTCATCGGCGGCTTCGCCCTCCGGCCCCTCCAGGAGCACGGGCTCGTCGTGGCCGTGGACCGCCACCGTCTCCGTGCCGGCGTTGGTCACGGTGAAGGTGTCGGTGGCGTACACGTCGTCCAGCACCGACAGCGTGCCGAAGTCAAGGCGCGCCGGGCTCACGACCAGGGCCTCCTGCTCGGCGCCGCCGCCGTCGTCGCCGGAGTCCCGGGCCGAGGACCACGGCTCGCAGCCGGCGGCGGCCAGGAAGGCGGCGATGGCGAGGGGGCGATCCACGGCCCGCATCGTGCCACGCCGGCCCGCCGCCGGCCACGCCGGCTACCGGAAGGCGCCCCCGAGGGCGAGGCCGTGAATCCAGAGGCTCGTCCAGGCCCCGTCGTGGCGGTAGGGCAGGAAGCGGGCGTCGTAGCGCAGGGCCACCATCGCGCCGCCGAGGTGCACGGGCGCGAGGAGGCGCGCGCCCACCGCCGGGGCGAGGGTGGCCTGGCGGTGGTAGCCGGTCTCGTTCTCGAACAGCCGCCAGGGCACGGCACCCTCGACGAGGGGCCCCGCGGAGAGCGCGCCGAGGCGCCAGCCGTAGGAGGCGCCCGCCGCCACCAGCCCGGTGGTGACGACGTGATCGCCCTGCTCCGGCACGGTGCCGCTCGCGAGGTCGGCCCGGAGGTGCAGGTCGAGGCGCCCGCCGGCCGCCGCGCTCCAGCGGCCCGCCTCCAGCTCGCCGCCCCAGGGC
>WGAH01000162.1 GCA_015489145.1 Deltaproteobacteria bacterium | reverse complement strand
GTGATCTCGAGAAGAGGCCGAGTTCTGTCGTTTTTCGCGACAGAAGTCCGGGTGATCTCGAGAAGAGGCCGAGTTCTGTCGTTTTTCGCGACAGAAGTCCGGGTGATCTCGTGGCCCGGGGAGGGCCGGCCGGGTGCCCGCGCCCTCGTGGGTGGGAAACGAAGCACCGTCGCGCTCGCTCGCCGGCAGGGGTGTCCTCCGGGCGGCGCTCGGAGCCGGAACACCGTGGCCGGCTCCCATCTCGGGGAGGCGGGTGTCCGCGCCACGCGCCCTCGCCCGCCGGACACCGCGCGAGCCGCCAGGCCACCGCCCGCCCGAGGTCCGTCCGGTCTCATCCGCGACGCAACGATTCGGGAACACCGCATGCCGAACCGCCGGCCGGTGGCCGGGGCGGCAGCGCGATCGAGGGCGCCCCCGGGGCTTGGCCGGGACGCCGCGCGGCGGTATGGAGGCGGGCGAGGGAGGTGCGATGAAGGTCCTGCTCATCGGCGGCGGAGGCCGCGAACACGCGCTCGGCTGGCGCATCGCCGACAGCCCCCTGGTCGACGAGCTGCTGCTCACCGACCCGATTCCCGGGCTCCCGGGCCGGGTGGTCGCCGGCGACCCGGTGGAGGTCGCCGCCGCCGAGGGGGTCGGGCTGGTGGTGGTCGGCCCGGAAAAGCCCCTGGCCGAGGGGCTGGTGGACCGCCTCGCCGAGCGCGGGGTGCCGGCGCTGGGCCCCACCGCCGCGGCGGCCCGCCTCGAGTCCTCCAAGGCCTTCGCCAAGGCCTTCATGGACCGCCACGGCATCCCGACGGCGCGCTGGTCGGTCCACGCGGACCCGGCCGAGGCCCGCGCCGCCGCCGAGGCGTTGCTGGCCGAGGGCGGCGGCGTGGTGATCAAGGCCGACGGGCTGGCCGGCGGCAAGGGCGTGGTGGTGGCCGACCACGCCGCCGACGCGATCGACGCCATCGACGAGGCGCTGCTGGACGGCCGCTTCGGCGAGGCGGGGCGGCGCGTCATCGTCGAGGAGCGGCTTCGCGGCCCCGAGCTCAGCGTGATCGCCCTGTGCGACGGGCGCCGGGCCGTGCCCCTGCTGCCCTGCCGCGACCACAAGCGGCGCTTCGACGAGGACCGCGGCCCGAACACCGGCGGCATGGGCGCGATCTGCCCGGTCCCCGGCGTGACGCCGGGCCTGGTCGAGCGGGTGCGCGCCCGGGTGCTCCAGCCGGTGGTGGACGGCATGGCCGCCGAGGGCCACCCCTTCCGCGGCGTGCTCTACGCCGGCCTCATCCTGACGACGGCCGGCCCGCGGGTGCTGGAGTTCAACGTGCGTTTCGGCGACCCGGAGTGCCAGCCGCTGATGATGATGCTCGACGAGGACCCGGTGCCGTGGTTCCTGGCCGCCGCCGCCGGCGAGCTGCCCGAGCGCACCCCGCGGTGGCGGCCGGGGGCGGCCTGCTGCGTGGTGATGGTGGACGGCGACTACCCGGGCCCCGTCGCCGGGGGCGCGCCGATCGAGGGGGTGCCCGAGCCCACCGGGGACGCCCGGGTCTTCTTCGCCGGGGCCCGCCTCTCCGGCGACCCGCCGCGGCTGCTCACCGCCGGGGGCCGGGTGCTCGGGGCGGTGGCCCGGGGCGCCGACCTCGCCGAGGCGCGGCGCCGCGCCTACGCCCTGGTCGAGGGCATCCGCTTCGCCGGGGCGGCCTGGCGCACCGACATCGGCGCGGGAGGTGCGGCGTGAGCGCCCCCCGCGTCGGCATCGCGATGGGCAGCCGCTCCGACCTCCCGGTGATGGAGGCGGCGGGCGAGGTCCTCGCCTCCCTCGGCATTCCCTACGAGATGCGGATCCTGTCGGCCCACCGCACGCCGGCCGAGGCGGACGCCTGGGCGGCCGGCGCCGCCGACCGGGGCCTCGGCGTGCTGATCTGCGGTGCCGGCATGGCGGCCCACCTCGCCGGGGCGGTGGCCGGGCGCACGCGCCTGCCGGTGATCGGCGTGCCGCTCGACGCCTCCCCGTTCGGCGGCATGGACGCGCTCCTGGCCACCGTGCAGATGCCGCCCGGGGTGCCGGTGGCGACGGTGGCGGTGGGGCGGGCCGGCGCGAAGAACGCCGCCTGGCTCGCCGCCCGCATCCTCGCCCTGTCCGACCCGGCGCTGGCCCGGCGCCTCGACGAGGCGGCGGCGGAGCGCGCCCGGGCCGTGCTCGATGCCGACGCGGAGCTGCGCGGGCGGTGAGCGGCTTCACCCGCGACGAGCCGGCGCCGGGCCTCGTCGTCCACCAGCCCCGGCGCGGCTTCCGCTACGCGATGGAGCCCTTCCTGCTGGCGGGCTGGGTGCTGGAGCGCCACGCCGGCGCCCGCTTCCTCGACGTCGGCACCGGCTCGGGCATCGTCGCCCTGCTCCTCGCCTCCCGCGGGCTGGCGGGCGAGGGCATCGACGTGCTGCCGGCCTGGATCGCCCTGGCTCGCCGCTCGGCCGCCGACAGCGGCCTGGCGGGACGGGTGCGCTTCCGGGTCGCGGACGTGCGCCGCGAAAAGGCCGGCGGATTCGACCTCGCGGTCGCCAACCCCCCCTTCTTCGAGCCCGGCGCCGGCCCCCTTCCGGCCGACCCCTTCCGCGCCGCCGGCCGGCACGCCCTCGCCGGCGGCCTGGCCGCCATCGTCGCCGGCATGGCGCGGCGGGCCCCGGCCTGCGCCCTGGTGCTTCCCCGGCGCCGGGCCGGGGACGGCGCGCGCGCCCTCGCCGCGGCCGGGCGGCCCCTGGCTCGACGCCTGGACCTCGGCGACACCTTCACCCTGCTGGAGGGGCGGGTCGGCGCGGAGCGGCCGGAGGCGGAGCGCGCGCCCCTGGCCGATGCCGCGGGCACCTCGGCGCGGGTGCGGAGCCTGTACGCCGCGGTGGGGGCCCGCCCCCCGGCGCTTGCCCCGGTGCGCGAGGCGAATACGGTTCGGGCCCCTGCCGGGAGGACGCCGTGACCCGCCCCAGCTTCCGCCTCCGCATGGCGCGGGGGCCCCGCGACCTCGCCCGCTTCCCCCGGGCGCCGCTCCGCGCCGGGGAGGGCGACGGGGCCGCCGCGGACGACGCGCTCGGCGAGGGCGTCTTCGCCGCCGTCCTCGACGCCCTGCGCCGGGCGCGGCAGGCCCCGGCGCTGCTCGCCTTCTTCGCCGAGGAGGTCGAGCAGGTCGACATCGCGCCCCTGGCCTCCGCCGACCCGGCGCACCGGGAGCGCATGCTCGCCGCCCTGGCCGGCGGCCGCCCCGGGGTGGAGGCGGTGGCCCTGGTCGGCGTGCTCCAGGTGCGGAGCGGCCGCGCCGGGGGGCGGGCGGCGGTCGCCTTCGTCGAGTGGCCGGACAACCGCTGGTGGACGGCCTGGCGCTTCATCGACGAGGCCCGGCGGCCGCTGGGGGAGGCGGCGGTGGTGCGCCGGGCGGTGGACGGCTGGCCGCGCCCCAACGGCGTGGGCGGCTGGTTCGCCCGGGCGCGGCGCGAGCAGCTCCGGCTGAACCGCCGCCCCCTCGGGGGCGCCCAGGAGGGCCTCGGCCTGGTCCACTGAGGGGCGCCGCTCTCAGCCGCCGCCCTCGACGAATCGCCCGGTGGTGTCGCCCTCCCGGGAGCCGTCGGCGTGAAACCAGAGGTAGTCGAAGGCGTAGTCGACGTGGGCCTCCACCGGGTCGCCGGCGGCGAGGCCCTCGACGAGGCGGGGCTCGCTGACGAGGGTGCCGCGGAGCACCTCGTCGTCGCCCCAGCGGGACACGCGCATCCACAGCCACTCGACCCGGCCGTCGGCGGCCTGGAAGGGGACCTTCACCAGCAGGGCCTCGCCGTCCGGCAGCCCGCGGCGGAAGGCGGCGCGGACGGGGCCGCGCAGGCGGGAGAGCGCCCGGGCCTGCACGCGCTCGAGGGTGTCGGCCTCGGGCGCTCTCCCGCCTGCGC
>WGAH01000161.1 GCA_015489145.1 Deltaproteobacteria bacterium | reverse complement strand
TGCTCGCGGGCCTGGGCGAGCATCGCGGTGTACTCGCCGATCTCGCCGCCCACCAGCACCTTGAGGGCGGCCATGATGTCGTGGCCGACGTGGCGGGCGCGAATCGTGTTGCCGCGCACCAGGCCCAGCACCCGGGTCACGCGCAGGCCCGCGAGCAGGCGCTGGACCGGATGCGCGCCGAGGCGCTGGCGATGGGGGCGAACGCCGTCGTCGGCGTGCGCTTCACCACGTCGAGCGTCATGCAGGGCGCCGCCGAGATCCTCGCCTACGGCACCGCCGTGGTGGCGGAGCCGGAAGGCTGAGCGGCGTCGAAGCCGGGCCACCCACCCGCGGGCGGAGCCGGCTCGCTACTCGGCGTACAGCTTGCCGCCGGCGGGGCCGGCGCAGGCGTGGCAGGCGTTGCAGCCGCCGGACTGCTGGGCGCTGCTCATGGCGAGCACGTTGCCGTCCAGCTCCACCTCGGCCGAGATCGGGAAGGTCAGGGCCTCGCTGGTGTAGAAGTTTCCGGCCGCGTTGCTGGTCAGCTCGACGACGTTGCCGTCGGCGTCGGTGATGCGGACGGTGGCCCCGTCCACGACATCGTTGCCGTCGAGGTCGGAGAAGACCGTGCCCGCCGCGGTGAACTTGCCCGCCTCGCCGTTCGTGCCGTCGTGGCAGGCCAGGCAGTCGGCCCCGGGGAGCATCTGGCCGCCCTCGCCGCCGCAGGTGCCGGGGGAACAGTCCTCGTTGGCCTCGTTGCAGGCGGTGGAGGTGTCGTCGGCCGTGCCGCCGCCTCCCTCGCCCTTTTCGTTCTCGCAGGCGGCCAGCAGGGCCAGGGCCGCGATCATCAGGGTGCGCTTCATGTCGTCCTCCATCCGACCAGGGGCCGGAACATCCGGTGGCAAGTGTGGAATCGGTGGGCTCAGCCCCGACGGCGGCGCAGGGCGGCGCCCAGCCCGAAGGCGAGCAGCGCCGGCGCCCAGCCCGTGCCGGGAACGGCGGCGCAGCCGTACCGCGGGCCGGTGGACTGCCCGCCGGCGGAACAGAAGGGGTCGCCGCCGTTGGGGTTGTCGCCCACGGTGAGCTCGTCGATGTCGGTGACGCCGTCGCCGTCGGAGTCCACGCCGTCGGCATCCATGCCCTGCAAGGCGGCGTGCAGGGCGCTCATGTTGGTGCCGCCGGTGAGGCCCCGGTCGCGCATGGCGGTGGCGAAGGCGCTGGTGGCGGTTCCCGTGCCCGGCGTGCCCTCGTGGCACAGGGTGCACTGGGGCGCGCAGGGCATGCCGAGCTGGCTCTCGACCTCGGCCGGGTAGGAGGGCGAGGCCTGGGCCGTGGCGATCAGCAAGGAAAGAACGGCGAACACGCAAACCTCACAGCCAGAAGTGGACCTGGGCCATGCCGGCGGCGCCGGCCGCGGCCCCCGGCGTGCAGTTGAGCTGCCCGTACAGCGCGTCGAGGCGCAGGTCGGCGTGGGGGGCGAAGAACCAGATGCCGCTGAGCCAGCCGGCCGCGGCCCCGCCCGTGGCGTCGCCGAGATCGGGGTCGCAGAACTCGCCGGTTGCGCGGGCGTGGACGCCCTGGACGGGCTCGTAGTCGGCTTGCAGCGTGCCGATGGCGCCGAGCGCCCAGGGATCGCTTCCCGACCGCTCCTGCAGGGCGTCGGCCTCGGCCGAGATCACCAGCGGCTCGACCGGGGCGACCCGGGCGAAGGCGGCCTGGGCGACGCGGGTGCGGGAGGCGCCGAGGTCGACGTCCTTCTTGGCGTGCAGGCCGTAGGCGCTCAGCCCGACCTCGGCGCGGCGGCCGACCTTGCGGGCCACCAGCCCGCTGGCCCCGCGCTCGCGGTACGCGTCGGGGTGGACCTGGAGGTTGCCCCCGACGGCCATCACCTCGGCCCGGGTGCCCTTGCCCGTCCACGCCCCGGCGAGCCCGACCTGCTGGGCGCTGTTGACGTCGGTGCGGGTGTAGCGCCGGGCGTAGAGCATGTGCTCCTCGCTGCGAATGCCGAAGGGAAGCGGCATGCGCCCGGCCCGCACCAGCACCTTCTTGCTGGGGGCGGCGCCGACCCACCAGTCGCGGCTCACGAGGTTGCCGCCCGTGGTGTTCGACGTGATCCACGCCGGCTGCCCGCCCTCGCTGACGTAGCCCACGCTGCCCGAGGCCCGGAAGACCCCGGCCTTCACCGCCCCGCGCAGGTCCTCCTGCATGAGCAGCAGCCGGAAGTTGCCGGGCTCGGGGATCACCAGGGCGCGGTGGTCGGTCTGGAGGGCGAGCCAGTCGGGAAGCTCGACGGCGCCGAAGAGGAAGTCCTTGGTCTTGCCGGGTTGCCAGTCGGGAGCGCGATCCTCCCAGGGGGTGCGCAGCAGGATCTCGGCCTGCCCGCGCCCGTAGTCGGTGAGCACCCCGCCCCCGGAAGGGTCGGCGTGGCACTCGGCGCAGCCGGCGTAGCCGTGGCGCACCATGATCGGGTAGGCGCGGGCCTCGCGCCCGGCGGCGAGCAGGGTGGCGGCGAGCAGGGCCACGCCAGCCGCCAGGCCCCGGCGACCCATCCCCCAACGGTTCGTCATGCCTCTACTCCTCGGCGATCTGGAAGCGGGCGACCGCGTGCATCTGCGGCTCGACCGTGACGCCGAGGTAACTCGGGATCTCGATGCCGTGCTTCGTCACGTCGAAGTCGAACTCGCCCTTCACCTTCCAGCCGTCCTTGACGGCCTTGACCTCGTACTTCACGTCCACGGGGGCCTCCTGGCCGGCGAGCTCGAAGGTGGCGTGGGCGACGCCCGAGGCCTTGCCCTCGGCGGGCAATTCGATCCCGTCGGCCGGAACCTTGAGGAAGATGAAGGGGTGCTCTTCGGCGTGGACGTAGCCGCCCATGTGCTCGTTGCGGAGCTCGATGCCGGTGTCCACGCTCTTGACGGGCACCCGGAAGACGTAGACGCCCTCGTGCTCCTGGAGGAGGAACTGCCCGGCGACGCCGTCGATGTCGAGGGCGCCGGGGTTGCCCTCGGCGTAGAAGTGGACGTCGGGCTTGCCCGTGAGGGCGATGCCGGCGCGGGCGGGGGCGAGGGCGGCGAGAGCGAGCAGGGTGGCGAACATGCGAGCGACCTCCTGGGCGTTGACGATGCCGAGGGCCGGGTGGGGTTTCTCCCGAGGGCAACCCGCCCGGCGCTGGAGGGATAGCCCCACGCCCCACCCGCGCCATCCCCGCGGGAGGCCTTCTCATGTTCTCTCATGCTCGCGCGAGGCCGGCGCCGCGCCGAGAAACCCGCCCCCCCCTTGACGGGAGCCGGGC
>WGAH01000160.1 GCA_015489145.1 Deltaproteobacteria bacterium | reverse complement strand
TGTCTACCCCGGGCCGCGAAAGTCGCCATTTCGCCGATCGCTCGGCGTACCCGCCTCCCGGCGGAACGGTAGAACCGCGGTTTTCGGCGACCTTCCCGCTGGAGACCGCGCCCCCCCCTGACACTCGGGCCCGACCTGTGCGGCGCGTGCGTCACCCACCCGCTCCGAAAAAACAGGGGTGGCCGGTTTGTCTACCTCCGGCCACGGCTTTCGGGGGGCGACGACATCGGAGAGGCCGCCACGCCGCGGCGGCGCCCCGGCCCGGGGCCTGGAAGGGGCGGCGGAACCACCGCCCCGCGGCCGCACGGGACCACCGCCTTCCGACCGCACGGGAGCGCCGACCTCCCGCCGGCAGGCCCGTGGCGAGGTGGCGAGGCGCCGGTCTCCGGCCGGCCGGGCGGGGAGCGCCGCGGACCCTCCGGGGCCGGCGCCGGCGCATGGCGCCGCCCGGGTTTCCGCGCTACCCTCGGTGCCCCCCTCCAGGACCGCTCCCAGCACGAGGACGACGAGGCATGGCACGCTACGACATCGCGGGGCTCGGCAACGCCCTGGTGGACGCGCTGGTGCGCGTCGAGGACGACGCCGCCCTCCTGGCCGAGTTCGGCATCGCCCGCGGCGAGATGACCCCGGTGGACGACGCCGCCTGGCACCGGGTCTACGAGCTGGTCAAGCCCCTCGGCGTCGAGGTCCAGTCGGGGGGCTCCTGCGCCAACACCATCGCCGCCCTCGGGCTCATGGGCATGAACGCGATCTACCGGGGGCAGGTCGGCACCGACGAGCTCGGCCAGCTCTACGAGGCGCGCATCACCGAGGCCTGCGGGCAGCACGCCCTGCGGCACACCGACGAGCACCCCACCGGCAAGTGCCTGAGCATCGTCGGGGCCCGCGACGCCGAGCGCACGCTGATCACCGACCTCGGCGGCGCGGTGCTCATGCCCGATCTCGGACCCTTTCCCGACATCATTCGCGACAGCCGCCTGTTCCACGTCACCGCCTACCTGCTCCTCGACGAGCCGATGCGCAGCCGCGCCCGCGAGGCGATCGCGGTGGCGAGGGAGGCCGGCGTGCCCGTGAGCGTGGACGTGGCCGACCCCTTCGTCGTGCGGTCCGTGCGGGATCTCATGTGGGAGATCCTCCGCGAGGACGCCGACATCGTGTTCCTCAACGAGGAGGAGGCCCGGGCCCTCGGCGAGGACGAGCCCGAGCGCGCGCTGGCCGACCTCGCCGGGCACTGCCGCACCGTGGTGCTCAAGCTCGGCAGCCGCGGCAGCCTCGTCAAGCACGACGGGCGGCTCTACCCGGTGAGCGTGCGCCCGGTGCGCGCGGTCGACACGACGGGGGCCGGCGACGCCTTCGCCGCCGGCTTCCTGTACGGCTGGCTGCACGGCTGGCCCGCCGATCGCTCCGCCGCCCTCGGCAGCCGGGTGGCGGCGCTCACCGTGGGGCAGCTCGGCGCCGTCGTCCGGGACCGCGAGGTGCTCGCCGAGGCGATTCGCGCCGTCGGCGGCTGATCCGCCGCCCGCCGGCCCGGCCGGCATGGACCCGTCGAGGAGGAGGACTCCGTGAACCTGCCCGTGGAAGTGCTGGACGCCGTGAGGGAGGGGCGCTGCGTGCTGTTCGCCGGCCCCCGCTTCGCCTCGGAGGCCGCCGAGCTGGCCGGCCGCGCCGTGCCCGACGACCGCAAGCTCGCCCGGGACCTCGGCTGGAAGCGCCCCCGCCGCATCATGGGCTCGGCGGTGCGCGACAAGAAGCCGGTCACCCCGTCGGTGGTCGAGGGCGCGCGCATCTTCGAGGAGGCCCACGGCCGCGAGGCCCTGGTCGGGCGCATGCGGCTGGCCCTGGGCGCCGACGGCGCCGCCCCCACCGCCGCCCACCGCATCGCCCTGCGGCGCTTCGACCGCATCTTCACGACGGCGATGGACGGCCTGTTCGAGAAGGCCGCGGCCGAGGCCGGCCACCCGCTGGAGGTGCGCTACCGCGGCACCGAGGACGCCGGCCCCCCGGCCGAGGGGACGGCGCTCGTCAAGCTGCGCGGCGGCTTCGAGAAGCCGGACTCCCTCGTGCTCACGCGCGCCGACTACGAGCGCGCGCCCCTGCCCGCCCCCTTCCGCAAGGCCGTCCGCACGATGCTGCGCCGCGAGGTGGTCTTCTTCGTCGGCTACAAGCCCGACGAGGAGGACTTCGAGCTGCTCTGGCGCGAGCTGACCGAGTGCTACGGCGGCGAGCTGCCCCGCTGCCACATGGCCGTCGCCCAGGGGCGCATCGACGACTACCTCTGGCAGAAGTGGGTGTGGCGCGGGCTGCTGATGTTCACCGCCGACCCGGTCGAGTGCCTCGAGGAGCTCGACGCGCGCCTGGAGGCGGGGGATGGCTGAGCTGCGGCCGCCGGGCTGGCCCTTCGGGGCGGAGGTGCCGCTGCCCTCCAAGGTGGTGTGCGTGGCGGCGAACTACCGCGACCACGCCGCCGAGATGGGCCGGCCCGTGCCCACCTCGCCGCGGCTCTTCCTCAAGCCGACGACGGCGCTGGTCGGCCCCGGCGAGCCGATCCCCCTGCCGGCGGGCAGCGACCGGGTCGACCACGAGGCCGAGCTGGCGGCGGTGATCGGCCGGCCCCTGCGCGACGCCACCCCGGACGAGGCCCTGGCCGGGGTGCTCGGCTACACCTGCCTCAACGACGTGACCGCCCGCGACTGGCAGCGCGCCGACGGCATCTTCGGGCGGGCCAAGGGCGCGGACGGCTTCTGCCCGGTGGGCCCGGTGATCGCCGCCGGCCTCGACCCCCGCGACCTGCGGGTGCGCTGCCGGGTCGACGGCGAGACGCGGCAGGACGGCACCACCGCCGACATGGTCTTCCCGGTGGCCGAGCTGCTCGCCTTCATCAGCCGGGTGATGACGCTGCTGCCCGGCGACATCGTCGCCACCGGCACCCCGGCGGGCGTCGGGCCCCTGCGCCCGGGGCAGGTGGTCGAGGTCGACATCGAGGGCATCGGGGTGCTCCGCAACCCGGTGATCGCCCGGTCGCCGGCGGGCGGCTGAGGGCGCGAGGGGTCGGAATGCTCGCCGAAATCGGACGCAACGCGGTGGTGCTGGGCGGGATCGCCGCCGCCGCCGGGATCCTCGGGTGGTCGCCCCGCTGGCGGGCCCGCTGGGCCTGGCTCCTCGCGCTCGCCGCCGTCGTCGTCGGCCTGGTCCTCGAGGTGCTCGTGCCGGCGGACGCCTGGACCCTGCCGGCGGCCACCGGGCTCGGCCGGCCGGCGGTGCTGCTGCTCGCCTGGGCGGCCTTCGCCGGGGTGGCGGTGCGGGCGCGGGTGAGCCTGCCGCGGTGGCTGCCCGCGGGCCTCGGCTGCCTGCTCCTCGGGGCGCTGTTCGGCGAGCTCGGCGGCGCGGCCCTGGCGGCGGCGGGGGCCGGCGACCGCAAGGCGGCGGCGCGGCGGGCGCTGGCGGCCACCGGCGGCGCGCTCCTCGGGCGGGCCGGCGATCCCGTGCTCCTCGCCACCGGCGCCTGGGACTGGCGCCTCGGGGCGCTGGGGCTGGTCACGGCGGCGGTCGCCTGGCCCCGGCGCGCGTCGGACGAGCCGCCCGGCGACCCGCCGAGCCTCCTCGTCGGGCTGGCGGTGGCCGGCCTGGCGCTGGTGCCGGGCCTGGCCCTGCCCGCCCTGGCCTTCGGGACGGTGCTGCTCCACGCCCGCAACGTGCGCGGGGGCCGCGAGGCCCGCCCCGACGGCCGGGCGCTGCTCCACGCCTTCGCCGCCATCGCCCTGGTCCTCGTCGCCACCGCCGGCGGGGCTCCCGAGATGATCGCCACGGCGGCGGAGGACGGCCTCATCTACCTCGGCCGCCTCGGCCACCCGGCCCTGGCGGCGGGGGGCGCCCTGGCCGCTGCGCTCCTCGACTCGGTGGGCGGCGGGCTGGTGGTCCGCGCCTTCCTCGACCGCGCCCTGTCGCTGGAGGTCGGCGGCGTGCGCGAGGCGGCGGTCCTCGGCGCGGCGGCGGGGGGGCTCGGGCCGCTCGTGCTCACGGGCACCCTGCGGGCGGGCTTCGGGCGCTGGCTGCTGTCGGTGCTCGCCGCCGTCG
>WGAH01000159.1 GCA_015489145.1 Deltaproteobacteria bacterium | reverse complement strand
TGCTCGCGGGCCTGGGCGAGCATCGCGGTGTACTCGCCGATCTCGCCGCCCACCAGCACCTTGAGGGCGGCCATGATGTCGTGGCCGACGTGGCGGGCGCGAATCGTGTTGCCGCGCACCAGGCCCAGCACCCGGGTCACGCGCAGGCCCGGCGGCTGGTCGACGGTGGTGACCAGCAGCGCGGCGGCGCGGGCGGGGGAGGTCGGCCCGGCGGGGGCGAGATCGCGCGTCGCGCCCTCCCTGGGCTCGGCGTCGGGGTTCGGGGTCGTCATGCTTCACCTCCGCAGCTTCTCGTAGGGGTCCGGGGCGCGCAGGCGGCGCGCGGCGAGGGTGCCGAGGACGAGCAGCAGGCCGAGCACCAGCGCGGTGAGGCCCACGTCCACCGGCACGGGCACCTCCGGGTCGCGCCAGGCGCTCAGCACCCCCCAGCCGCCGAGCACCAGCACGCCCAGCACCAGCAGGGCCACGCCGGTCCGCTCGGCGAAGCCCGCGGCCCCGCCGCCCTCGGCCGCGCGCTCCCGCGCCAGCTCGGCCTCCAGCCGGGCCACCCATCCGTCGGTGACGGCCCGCAGGGCGCGGTGCTCCTCCAGTTCGCGGCGCAGCTCGGGCTTGTCGGCGAGCCAGGTCGCCAGCTCCTCGCGCTCGGCGGGGGTGGCGGTCTCGTCCACCACCTTGACCATGAGCGCCTCGTAGCGCGCGGGCACCTCGGGTCGGCTCATCGGGCCTCCTTCTCGCCGCGCCCCGGCGGTTCCGGGTCGCGCAGGCGGTCGAGCAGGGCGCGGCGGGCGCGAAACAGGCGCGACATGACCGTGCCCTGCGGAATGCCCAGGATCTCCGCGATCTCGGCGTAGGTGAGGTCCTGGAAGTGGCGCAGGTTCAGGATTTCCGCGTGGGCCGGGTCCAGGCGCTCCATCGCGGCGCGCACCCGGGCCCGCGCCTCCGCGGCGGAGACCTCGGCCAGCGGCGAGGCGAGGGGCGAGACCAGGCGCTCGGCCTCGAGGCCCGGGCGGGCGCGCTTGCGGGCGCGGGCGTCCCGGCAGAGGTTCTTCACGATGGTGTAGAGCCACGGGTAGAAGGGCCGGCGCGGGTCGTAGCGGTCCCGGGCCGCCCAGGCGCGGGCCAGCGCCTCCTGCGCCACCTCCCGCGCCTCCTCCTCGTCGCGCAGCCAGCCGAGGGCCGCCCGCTGGACGCGGGGCATGTGCAGGGCGAGCAGCTCGGCGAAGGTGGCGGCCACGGGGTTCCTCGCAGCCCGCGGCGGGGACCACCCCTCGCCGTCGGGCGCCCATGGTACGACCTCCCCGCCGGGGCATTCCCACCCCCGCGCGCTTGCGCGATCAAGTCCCGCCGTCGCCGTCCGATGGCGTCGGCGATGCTCGCCCTCCTCCTCGCGCTCGTCGCCGGCAGTGCCCTCGCCGGCCCCTACGTTCTCGTCCTCGGCATCGCCCAGGACGGCGGCCACCCGCAGGCCGGCTGCGACGCCGCCTGCTGCCGGGGCGCCTGGTACGGGGTGCGCCACCGGGTCGCCAGCCTCGGCATCGTCGATCCCCGCGCCGGCGTGCACTTCCTGGTGGATGCCACCCCCGACTTCCCCGACCAGGAGCACGAACTCGAGGGCAGCCTCGGCGGGATCGCGCTCACGGGGCCCTCCTTCGGGCACTGGCTCGGCCTGGCCTGGCTCGGGCGGGAGGCGATGGACGCCCGGGCGGTGCCGGTGTGGGCGATGGACGGCATGGCGCGGCTCCTGCGCGCCGGGCCGCCGTGGAGCCTCCTCGTCGAGCGCGACGAGATCGACCTCCAGGCCCTTCCGCCGGGCCGGGAGGTCATGCTGACCGAGCGCCTCACCCTCACCGCCTGGCCCGTCGAGCGCCCGGGCGCCCCGGCCCCCTCGGCGGCGATCGTGGTGCGGGGGCCCGACCGGAGCGTGCTCTACGTGCCCGAGACCCCCGACTGGTCGGCGGTGGGCGGCCCGGGGCTGGAGGCGCTGCTGGCCTCGGTGGACGCCGCCTGGCTGGACGGCACCTTCTTCGACGCCGGCGAGCTTCCCGACGAGCACCCCACGCCCCACCCCACGGTGCGCGCCACGCTGGACCGCCTCGCCGACCTGCCGCCGGAGGTGCGGGGGCGGGTGCGCTTCACCCACCTCAACCACACCAACCCGCTGCTGTTCCAGGGCTCCGCCGCCCGGGACGAGGTCGAGGCCGCCGGCATGGCCGTCGCCGAGGAGGGCGAGCGCTTTCCGCTGTAGGCGCGGCGCCTATTCCCGGGACGGCGCCGCCGGCAGGTCGAGGATCGCGCGGGCGCCGCCGCCGACCCGCAGCTCCAGGGTGGCGTGGCCGCCGTGGAGCGAGGCGATCTCGCTCACCAGCGACAGGCCGAGGCCGACCCCCGGCGCGTCGCCCCGGGAACGCCCCCGGGTGAAGCGCTCGAAGAGGTCGGCCGCGAGGTCCGGCCCCGGCCCCTCGTCCTCGACGACCAGCCGCACGCGGTCGGCCTCGCGCCCGCCGCGCACGGCGGTGACCCCGCCGCCGTGCAGCTCCCCGTTGCGGAGCAGGTTGGCGATGGCGGTGGTGAGCAGGCCGCCGTCGCCCAGGACCTCCAGCGCGTCGGGGATGCCCGCCGCCAGCGCCGGCGGCATCCCCTCGGCCCGCAGCGCGTCCTCCACCAGCTCGACCAGGCGGTGGCGGTCGGTGCGCCGCTCCAGGGCGCCGGCGTCGAGGCGCGCGAGGATCAGCAGGGATTCGACCACCCGGCCGAGGCCGGCGACGCCCTGCCGCACCTCGTCGAGCACCTCGCGCATCTCCTCGGCCGATCGCCCGCGCCGAAGCGCCACGTCGAGGAGGCCGCGCAGCTCGGTGAGGGGGGTGCGGAGCTCGTGGGCGGCGTGCCCGGTGAAGCGGCGCGAGGCGTCCAGGGCCGCGGCCAGGCGGTCGAGCAGGCTGTTGACGGCGCCGACGAAGCGGCCGACCTCGTCGTCCCCGGCGCCGGCGAGGCGCCGCCCCGCCAGCTCGCCGGGCGGCAGGGCGGCGAGGGCGCTCGCCTCGGCGGCGGCCTCGCGCAGGGGCGCGAGCGCGCGGTCCACGGCCCGCAGGAGGCGCCGCCGCACCGCCAGGACCAGCAGCCCCGCCGCCAGCGCGTAGATCGCCGTCACGACCAGGGTGTCGCGAAGCAGGGCGAGGATGGGGGTGCTCGCCACCACGCGGACGTGCTCCTCGGCGCTCGGCTCGCCGGGGAGGTCGCGGCGCTCGGCGACCAGGGCGAACCAGCGCCGGCCGCCCGCGAACCACCAGCGCGGGGGCGGGTGCTCGCCGGCCGCCGCCGGCTCCAGGGCGACGGCGATGCCGCCGCGAAGGCCGGCGTCCCGCTCCACGAGGAGCAGCGGCGCACCGCTGCCGGCGGCCCGGGCCAGGGCGACCTCCCGAAGCGCGTCGTCCACCAGGAGCAGGCGCAGGGCGAAGGTCCCCGGCCCGATGAGGAGCCCGAGGGCCACCAGCGCCAGGACCAGCTCGCGCAGGGCGAGGTGGGCGAGGCGTGGCGCCAGGCCGGCGGCTCGCCTCGAATCAGGTGCGGGCGCGAAGGACGTAGCCCACCCCCCGCACGGTGTGGATGAGCCCCGCGCCGAGCTTCTTGCGCAGGTAGCCCACGTAGACGTCCACCCGGTTGGTGCCCGGGTCGAACTGGATGCCCCACACCTGGTCGAGCAGCCGGGTGCGGCTCCACACCCGGCCGGGCTCGCGGGCCAGCGCGACGAGCAGGTCGAACTCCCGCGCCGTCAGCTCGACGGGGCGGCCGTCCACCTCGACGGTGTGGGCGGCGAGGTCGATGCGAAGCGGGCCCACCTCCAGCACGTCCCCGGTGCCGACGCGGCGGACCACGGCCTCGATGCGGGCGAGCAGCTCCTCGAAGGCGAAGGGCTTGACGAGGTAGTCGTCGGCGCCGGAGCGCAGCCCCTCCACCCGCTCCTCCAGGCGATCCCGGGCGGTCAGGCAGATGCTCGGGACGCGGGAGCCGTCGCGGCGCAGGCGCCGCACGAGGTCGAGGCCGTCGCCGTCCGGGAGCATGCGGTCGACGATGATCAGGTCGGGAGGCTCGCGCGCGAGCAGCCGCTCCGCCGAGGCGAGGTCCTCGGCCTCGATCACGCGGTGGCCTTCCTCGGAAAGGCCCCGCACCAGGAAGCGGCGAATGCCCGGGGCGTCTTCGACCAGCAGGACGCGCATGCCCGGACGATAACCGCGCGCGCCTCAGAAGAAGAAGGCGGACATGATGGAGGCCTCCGCGAAGCGGCTGGAACGCGCGTCCCACCCGGCTTCGGCCCGGACGTTCCACTGGGGTTCGAGGACGACCTTGACCGAGCCCACGAGCCGGTCGAGGGGCGCGGCCCCCTCGCCGGCGCTCACCAGCGGGCCGGGACGGGTGAGGTCCCACCGCAGGGCCGGCTCCCACCGCCCGAGCAGCAGGCTGCCCTGCACGTAGGCCCCATCCATCCACCGGACCCCGTCGACGAGGGAGCGGGCCGCCTCGGCCCGCAGGGTGGGGACCCCCAGGCCGAGTTCGGCGGCGGCGTCGAGGATGCTCACGCGGTCGCCGCCGTCCGGGGCGACCGCGCCGGTGGTGCCCGACAGGTCGAGGCGCAGCCGGGCCGCGCCGGCGAAGTGGCGCACCGTCAGACGTCCGCCGACGCCCTTGTCGCGGTTGTCGTCCACGGCGTTGTCGCGGAGGTCCCGCACCGCGTCGGCGTCGGTGGGATCGAGCTCACCGCCGAGGCCGTTGCCGACGTAGGCCGCCCAGCTCAGCACCGTGGAGGGCGCGAGGTCGAGGTCGCCGAACAGCTCGACGCCCACGTCGCTCCACACCGCCGGCACCACCCGCCAGGCCATCGCCGGCCGGCTCACCTGCTGCCAGCGAAAGGACGGGTGGAGGCGGTCGTTGAAGGTGCCGATGGGCACGAGGAAGCGGCCGGCCCGCAGGGTGAAGGCGCGGCTGGCGCGCCAGTCGAGGAAGGCGTACTCGACCGTCACGACGGAGCCGGCGTGCTCGTATTCCAGCTCGAACTCGGCGTAGGTTCGCTCGCCGAGGCGGGCGCCGAGGATGGGGTTGACGTGGCCCACGTCGAAGGTGAGCCCCCCGGAGGCGTCGGCCCGCAGGGCGAGGTCGGCGTAGCCCGACCAGGTGACCGCCCGGGTCGCCTGGGCGAGGGCGTCGCCGAAGGTGTCGAGGGAGTCGGGCCGGGCGTCCGCGTGGGCGGCGGCGACGAGGAGGGCGAGGATCACGGGGTCCCCCCGTAGCGCCCGTCGTGCAGGCCCCGGCGCAGGTCGGCGAGCAGCCGGGCGTCCGGCGTGCCCGCGGCCCGGGCGGCGACCACCGCCTCGGCCAGGGCGCGGGGGTGGAGGCGCATGGCGGCGCCGGGCACGTAGTCGTCGAGGACGGCCGACTCGCCGGCGCGCGTCACCTTGCGGACCAGCGCCCGGTCCACGCCGTCCTGCTCGAGGGCGCTGCCCACCAGCAGGAAGGCGGCCTTGAACTCGCTGGGCACCCGGCAGGTCACCGTCTCGGGAAGGCGGGAGACGGCCGATGCGCCGCCGGGCGACGACGAGCCCGCCGGCGCCGGGCTCGCGTCTCCGGCCGCGGCACCCGGTCCGCCCGCGGTGGCGGTCTC
>WGAH01000158.1 GCA_015489145.1 Deltaproteobacteria bacterium | reverse complement strand
TCCTGCCACGGGGCGGTCTCCGGCCGGCGAGGCGGTCGCGGCCGGCCGGAGACCGCCCCGTGGCAGGATGGGCCGGTGCGCCGCCCGCTGCTCGTCGCGCTGCTCCTCCTCGCCGTCCAGGCGCTTCCCCTGGTCGGGCTGCCGCCGGTCCTCGACGACTGGTACCACGACCTCGTCCTCTCGGCCTGGCTCGCCGACGCGCCCCCGCCCTACGCCGCGGGGCTGGTGCACACCGATCCCTTCGGTCTCGTCGCCCCTTTCGCCTTCACCCCGCCCGGGGGCGCGGGCTCGCCGATCTTTCCGTGGTGGAGCGCCCCGGACCTCCGCCTCGCCTTCTGGCGGCCCCTGTCCACGCTGGCGATGCTGCTCGACCGTCGCCTGTGGCCGGACAGCCCGCTGCTGGCGCACCTCCACTCGCTCGGGTGGATGGCCCTGCTGCTGGCGACCTGGTGGGCGCTGCTGCGGCGGCTGCTGCCCCGCCGGCTCGCGGCGCTGGCCCTGGTGCTCCTCGCCCTCGACGACGCCCACTGGTGGGAGCTGGCCTGGGTGGCGAACCGCAACGCCACCATCGCCGGCGTCTTCGGCATGGCCGCCGTGCTCGCCCACCTGCGCCGCCGCGAGGAGGGGTGGCGGCCGGGCGCCCTCCTCGCTCCCCTCTCCGCCGCCCTGGCCCTGCTGGCCGGCGAGGCGGGCCTGGGCGCGCTGGCCTTCCTCGCCGCCTACGAGCTGGTGGGCCGCCCCGCCGGCGAGCCGCCCGCGCGGCGCCTCCGCGCCCTGGCGCCGACGATCCTCGTGGGCCTGGCCTGGGCCCTCGCCTACAAGCTCGCCGGCTTCGGCGCGGCGCACTCCGCCCAGTACGTCGACCCCCTGCGCTCGCCCCCGCGGTGGGCCGCCGTCGCCCCGACCCGCCTCCTCGCGCTGCTCGGGGCCGCCGGCGGCGCGATTCCCAGCGACCTGTGGCTCATGGCCCCCGCCGCCCGGCCGGCCCTGGTGGTCCAGGGCCTCGTCGTGCTCGCCGGGGCCGCCTGGGTCCTGCGGGACGCCGACGCCTGGCTCGACGCTCCCGGCCGCCGCGCCCTGCGCTGGCTGGCCCTCGGCGGCCTGCTCGCCCTGCTGCCCTTCGCGAGCACCTTTCCCCTCGACCGGCTGCTGCTGATCCCGGCCCTCGGCGCGCAGCCCCTCGTCGCCGCCGCGCTGCTCCGCCTCCTCGACCGCTGGCGCCGGCGCGAGGCGGGCCGGTGGTTCCTCCCCCTCGTCGCCTGGGTCCACGCGGCGCAGCCGGTGCTCGTCGTGGCCGGCGGTTCCCGCGTCCTCGCCGGGGCCCTCGCCCGTCACGCCGAGGCCGCCGAGCGCGCCGAGGTCGACCCCGCCACCCTCCCCGGGCAGCGGGTGTGGGTGGTGGCCTCGGACCCGTCCATCGGGCTGTACGGCGGCATCGCCCTGGCCCGCGCCGGGCGGGGCTTCCCGGCGAGCTACGGCCCCCTGTCGATGGCCCCCTGCGCGCACCGGCTCACGGTGCTCGACGCGCGCACCCTGCGCCTGGAGACGCGGGGCTGCGAGATGCTCCAGGCCTCCTTCGAGGGCCTGTTTCGCGACGCCGACACCCCGCTGCGGACGGGCGACATCGGGCGCGTCCCGGGGATGACCGCCGCGGTCGAGGCCGTGGGCGAGCGCGGCCCCACCCGCGTCCGCTTTCGCTTCGACCTGCCGCTCGACGACCCGGGGCAGCGCTTCCTCGCCTGGCGGGACGGCACCCTGCGCCGCATCGACCTCCCGCCGCCCGGCGGGTCGCTGGACCTCCCCTGGGAGCCCGGTCCCTTCGGGCTGTGACGGAGCCCCGCCGCCTTTCGGGTCAAGCGCGCCGCCCCGCGGGCCGATGTCCCGGAGCGGCAGCCAGCCGCGCGGAGTCCCATGCCCACGAGCGCCAGCACCCGCTACACCATCGCCGGCGCCCTGTTCGGCGCCGGCTTCCCGGTGGTCGCCACCGCCCTGCTGCTGCTCCAGCGCGGCCAGGGTTTCGGGCTCGACCAGGTCCTCGCGGTGCAGGCGAGCGAGCGCCTGCTGTGGATCATCGACACCGCGCCGGTCTGGCTCGCGCTCTTCGCCCGCCTCGGCGGCCGCAAGCAGGACGAGGTGGACGCCTACGCGCACACCCTCGAGGAGCGGGTCGCCGCGCGCACCGCGGCGCTGGCCGAGGAGCGGCGCCGGGCCGAGGCGGCCTGCGTCGAGGCCCGCCGCCGGGCCGAGGAGGCCCAGGCCGCCCTCGAAGCCCTCGAGGCGAGCCGCGAGGCCGAGCGCCGGGCCGGGGAGCGGGCGCGGCACCTGGCCCGGCACATCGAGGCCCTGCCGAGCCCGCTGGTCGAGGTGGACGCTCGCGGCCGCGTCGTCTTCGCCAACCGCGCCTTCTGGGCCCTGGTGCGCGCCGCCCCCCGGGACGGCGACGCGCCCCTCCTCGACAGCCTCCTGAGCTTCGAAGGGGAGGACCCGGTGGCCCGGACGGTCCGGGAGGCGCGGCCGGTGGTGACCGACGCCGGGGTGCGCGCCGGGGGGGCGGAGATGGCGGTTCCCGTGCGCTGCGCGACCTCGCCGGTGCGCGACGCGGGCGGCGCGATCACCGGGGCGCTGGTCGTGCTCCTCGACCAGTCGGCGGTGGCGCGGGAGACGGCGCGCCTGCACGAGGCCGCCGCCGAGGTGGACGCCACCGCCGGCGAGCTGGCCCGGCGCGCGGCTTCGCTGCTCGGCGGCCTGCAGGCCATCGAGGAGGCCACCCGGGACACCGGCGTCTCCATCGAGAGCCTGGTGGACCAGGCGCGCATCGCCGCCCACGGCGCCGAGGAGCTCGAGCACCTGGCCCGGGGCCTGGCGCGGCACGGCCGCGAGGTGGCCGCCGCCACCGCCGAGGCGCGCGCCCAGGTGGAACGGGCGCGCGGCACCAGCACGGCGGTGGTGGACCTGTCGCGGGAGGCGGCCGGCCAGGCCGCCGAGATCGCCGCCATCGCGCGGCAGACCCGCCTGCTCGCCCTCAACGCCACCATCCGGGCCGCCGACCGGCGGGGCGGGGACCGGGGCTTCGAGGCGGTGGCCCACGAGGTGAAGCTCCTCGCGGGTCGCGCCGGGCGGGCGGCGGAGGCCGTCGCCGAGGCGATGGGCCGCCTGGTCGAGCACGTCGAGAACCTGGACGGGGAGGTGGCGACCTGCCACGAGGCCATTGGCGAGATCGACGAGGCCACCGACCGGATCGCGGCCTCCCTCGCCACCTGGACCGACGAGATCGAGCGCGTCGCCGAGGCCGCCGTCCAGAGCTCCGCCGACATCGCCCGCGTCTCGGATTCCACCCGCGAGGTGATGGCCGGGGTCGCCCAGGCCCGCGTGGAGGCGGACGCGGTGCACGCCGGCACGGAGGCGCTGGCGGGGATGGCCGAGGGGATGCGCGCGCCCGCCGGGTCCGGCGAGGCCGCCGCCTGAACCGGGCCGGTTTTCCGCCGTCGCCGGGCATGATCCCCCGGCGATCGAAAAACCCGCGGCCCCCCGATTGACGCGCCCCACGGCGGCGTTAGCCCCGCCCCCTTCGCAACCAGGGGAGGACCCACCGTGGCGGACAACCGACGCCGCTTCCTCGTCGCAGCCATCGGCACCACCGGAGCCGCCCTCACCGCCCTCGTCGGCTGGCCGCTCCTCCGCACCCTCACGCCCGACTCGGGCGAGGGCGCCGACGCGCAGGTGCGCGTGCCCCGCAAGGACGTCCCCGTCGGCGGGGCGAAGTTCGTGCAGTACAAGGGCAAGCCCGCGGTGGTGCTCCAGCCCGAACCCGGGAAGTTCACCGCCCTGAGCGCCGTCTGCACCCACCTCGGCTGCATCGTCAAGTTCAAGCCGGAGCAGGGCGACTTCGAGTGCCCCTGCCACGGCGGGCGCTTCGACACCAAGGGCGAGGTCCTCGCGGGCCCGCCGCCCGAGCCCCTGGCCACCCTCGCCGTCGCCGTCGACGGCGACGACATCGTGGTCGGGTAGGAGGCGCGATGACGACGCTCGCCCGCAAGGCGGTGGACTGGCTCGACGAGCGCGTGGGAATTCGCGAGGCCTTTCGCGAAAACGCCACGGAGTACCGCGTCCCCCGCAACATCAACGTCTTCTACTCGCTGGGCACCGTGCTCCTGGTGCTGTTCGGCCTCCAGTTCCTGACGGGCATCCTGCTGCTCGCGCACTACGTGCCCCACCCGGACCAGGCCTTCGACAGCGTCAAGCGCATCGTCAACGAGGTGCCCTACGGGTGGCTGGCGCGGAACCTGCACGCGGTGGGCTCCAACCTCGCCATCGTCGTGCTGCTGCTGCACATGCTGTCGGTCATCTTCATGGGCTCCTACAAGAAGCCCCGCGAGCTGACCTGGCTGTCCGGCTTCATCCTGTTCAACCTCGGCCTCGCCCTCTGCCTCACCGGCTACCTGCTGCCCTGGTCGCAGCTCTCCTTCTGGGCGACCACCGTGTCGACCGAGGCCGCCGGGTCGGTGCCGGTCATCGGCGAGTACCTCGTCCGCATCGCCCGCGGCGCGCCCACCGTCGGCGGGGCCACCCTCGGCCGCTTCTTCGCCCTGCACGTCGTGGTCCTGCCGCTGGGCCTGCTCGCGATCATCGGCGCCCACCTCATGCTGGTCCGGCGCATCGGCATCTCGCGGCCGCCCTTCGGCAAGCCGGGCGAGGTCGTCAAGAAGGGCGTCCACGAGGACCACCCCGACGGCATCCCCTTCTTCCCGAACTACGTCGCCGAGGAGATCGCCGTCGTCAGCTTCGTGCTGGCCGGCCTCTTCGCCATCGCCGTGTTCTCGCCCGAGGTGTTCATCCCGGCCGACGCCCTCGAGCCGGCCGACCCCTTCAACACCCCGGCGCACATCAAGCCCGAGTGGTACTTCCTGTGGGCCTACCAGACCCTCAAGATCATGCCCACCGAGTTCATCGGGCTGGCGGTGCAGGGCGCCTTCATGACCTTCCTGGCCCTGCTGCCCTTCGTCGACCGGAAGGCCGAGCGCCACCCCTTCCGGCGCCCGCTCTTCCTGTCGCTCTTCGTGGGCATCATCGCCCTGTTCATCGGCATCTCCGTGTGGGGGCACTACTCGTGATCCCGCTGTTCACCCTCCTGTTCTCGCTGTCGGCTGCCGCCGCGCCCGCCGACACCGCCTGCCTCCAGTGCCACGGCAGCATGCCCGGCCGCCTCGGCGCCCCCGTCGAGGAGTGGAAGCAGAGCGTGCACGCCGCCAACGGCATCTCCTGCCACGACTGCCACGGCGGCGACCCCACCGACCCGGCCAACGCGATGAGCCCGGACCGCGGCTTCCTCGGGAAGCCCGAGCCCACCGCGGTCCCGGACTTCTGCGGGCGCTGTCACGTCGGCGTCGCCGACGACTACAAGGGCAGCCTCCACGGAAAGGCCCTCGGCGCCGGCGGTCCCAACTGCGTCACCTGCCACGGCAACCACGCGGTGCAGCGCGCCTCCCTCGCCATCATCGACGAGCAGCGTTGCGGCGCCTGCCACGCCCCGGATCGGGCGATGAAGATCAAGGCGGCGCTCCAGGCCACCGACGACCGCATCGGCTCGCTCGAGGCCGCGCTCGAGCCCCTGCACCGGCAGGCCTTCGACGTGGAGGACATGAAGGGCGAGCTGTTCCAGGCCCGCAACGACTTCCACCGCCTGTTCCACACCGTGCAGGTGAGCCGGGTCGAGGCCGGCGCGGGCAAGGTCGGCGAGAAGCTCGACGCCGTGCAGGCCTCCATCGACGGCGTGCACGCCGAGATCGCCCGGCGGCACCGCTGGGGCGGGGTGGTCGTCGGCCTGTTCGTGCTGATGGGGCTGCTCGGGGTGGCGCTGCGCCGGAGCCTGCACGCCGAGGAGTAGGCCGCCTCAGCGGTAGGTGTGGCACTTCACCTCGAGGCGGAAGTTGCCCTCGGCCCCGTGCTTGCCGTCGACCACGAGCAGGTAGGTCTGCGGCTTGTTGACCGTGGTGACGTGGATCTTTCCGCCGCGGTCGGAGGTGTCCATCTCGCACTCGACGATGTTGTTGGCCGTGGTGGGACAGCGCTTCGTGTCCTGCCAGGCGATGGCGACGACGTCGAGGTCGGCGCAGTCGCTCACCAGCGTGATGTCGGCCCAGATGTCGGCGGGCACCTCCAGGGCGTAGATCGCCTCGGGCGATTCCTCGTAGTCGTTGCGCTGGGGCGTGCAGTACCAGTGCTGGTACTCGTCGTCGCCGAACTTCATCGCCCCGCCGGCGGCGGTGTTGCCCTCGACGGTGCCGCCGCAGGTGATCGTGTCCATCACGCAGCCCACCATCGCCGGGGTGGAGTAGGGCTCGTCGCAGTCGACGGGCTCGGTGCCGTACTCCGGGTTGATCTTTTCGACCGCCGGCACGACCTTGGCGGCCTTGCGCCCGAGGTCGACGCCCGAGCAGGCCAGGAGGCTCCACAGGGCGAGGCCGCCCACCATCGCTCCGAGCACGCGCATGATCCCTCCGCTGCCTCTTCCAGCCTAACACCGTGTCCGGCCCCCCCCGGGAACCGGGGCGGGGAGGCGGCGTTCAACCGTGCGAATGCGTCGATGATCACGGGCTTCTCGCGGGTGTCGCCCCGGCGGCCGATCCCCTGGATGGCCCCCGGCGGAGGCGCGCCGGAGACGGCGGACCCTCGGCGGGATCGGCCCGCTCGCGGCCGGTCGCCGCGATCCTCGTGCGCCCGCAGCTGGATGGACGCGATGGAAAAGCCGAAGAACTGTTGGGAGATCCTGAACTGCGGCCGGGAGCCCGGCGGCGCGCGGGCGGCCGAGCTGGGCGTGTGCCCGGCGGCCACCGAGCGGCGGGTCGACCGCATCAACAGCGGCCGAAACGGCGGGCGCTGCTGCTGGGTGGTGACGGGCACCCTGTGCGGGGGGCGGGCCCAGGGCGCCTTCCTCCAGAAGATGCGGTCCTGCACGCACTGCCCCTTCTTTCGCCGCGTCCGGCGCGAGGAGGGGGCCAACTACACCCACACCGCCGAGGTCCTCGCGCGCCTCGGCCTGTAGCCCGGGCGCGGGCCGGTTCACGCGAAGAAGGCGGCCGCCTCCTTGCCGGAGGCGCGGGCGCGTTCCAGGATCGCGTCCACGTCGTCGAGGGAGAAGCCCCAGGCCGCCCAGGCGCCGCCGTCGAAGTCCTCGCCGGGCACGTCCTCCGCCCGCACGTAGCCGACGTGCTTGGCCACGAAGTCGGCGATGTGGACGAGCTGGGCCGCCCGGCGGTGGTCGACGGGGGCCGCCCAGGGGCGGTGGTGGAAGGCCACCACGGCCACGAGGTCGGCCGGCAGCCCCCAGCGGGAGGCGAGGCGCCCCCCCACCTCGCCGTGCTCGACGCCCAGCGCCGCCCGCTCCACCTCGTGGTTGGGCCGCCCGGTCTTGTGCGAGCGCGCGGCGATGGCGGCGCTCACCTCGGGGTAGAGGTGGTAGAGGGCCAGCTCGCCGAGGTCGTGGAGCAGGCCCGCGGTGTAGGCGAGCTCCGCCACCTCGGGGCTCGCGTCGGCCATCCGGGCCAGGGTGGCTCCGAGGAGCCCCACCGCCATGCCGTGCTCCCAGAAGGCCCGCGCGTCGGGGGGGCCGAAGCGGCGGAAGCGCTCGTAGACCGCCACCGCCAGGATCACCCGGGCGGTCTCGGCCAGGCCGACCCGCACCACCGCCTGGCGCACGGTGCGCGGGGGCGCGGTGGGCGAGTAGCGCGGGGCCGAGGCCACGGCGAGGAAGCGCGCCGCCAGGGCCGCGTCCTCCTCGATGAGCGCCGCCACGCGGGCCGGCTCGGGGTCGGGGCGCCCCAGCTCGTCGCGCACCTCGGCGACCACCTCGGGGAAGGGCGGCAGGTTGTCCACGGCGTCGACGGCCGCCAGAACCGCCGCGCGATCCGGGACCTCGGGACGGTTCGTCATCGCTTCACCTCGTAGAAGCCCCGCACCCCGGGGAGGGGCGCCAGGGGCGCCGACAGCCCGAACAGGGTCTCGCTGCCGCCGAGCCACAGGATGGCGCCGGCGGGCATGGAACCGGTCAACCGGCGGAGCACGGCCTCCTTGACCGCCGGGGAGAAGTAGATCATCACGTTGCGCAGCATCACCAGGTGCAGGCGCCCCACCCAGGGCACCGGGTCGAGCAGGTTGTGCATCTTGAACCGCACCCGACCGCGCACCTCGGGGCGGATCACGAAGAAGCGCCCCTCGCGCTCGAAGTAGCGGTGCAGGATCGCTTCGCGGCGACCGGACAGGCCCCGGCGGGCGGCGAACTCGGCGTAGCGTCCGCTGCGGGCGACGAACAGGGCCGAGGGCGAGAGGTCGCTGGCCAGCACCTCCACCCGCAGCCCCTCGTCCAGGCCCCGGCGGGACCGCTCGGCCATGAGCATCACCAGCGAGTAGGGCTCCTGCCCGGACGAGCAGGCCGCCGACCAGGCGCGCAGGCGGGGGCCGAAGCGCTCGCGCAGCAGCGGCAGCACGTGCTTCTCGAAGCGCAGCCAGGAGTCGGGCTCCCGGAACCAGCTCGTCTCGTTGGTGGTGAGGGCGTCGACGATGCGGTCGCGCATCGAGGCGAGCCGCCCCGAGGCCACCTGCTGGAGGAACTCGTGGTAGCTGCGGCAGCCGGCCTCCTCGACCAGCGGGCCGAGGCGCGACTGCACGAGGTAGCCCTTGTCGGGGCCGATGGCGATGCCGCAGGCCTGCTCGACCCAGACGGCCAGCTCGCGCAGCTCGCCCCGGCTGAGCGGCACGCGCTTCATCGCCGCACCCCGCACAGGAAGTTGATGCGGGGGCCGATGGCCTCGAGCGGGAGCACCTCGTGGGCCAGGCCCTCCTCGGCCACCGCCCGGGGCATCCCGTAGACCACCGAGGTGGCGCGGTCCTGGGCGATGCACCAGGCCTTGCGCCCGAGGGCGGCGACCCCGCGGGTGCCGTCCCGACCCATGCCGGTCAGCACCACCGCGAGCACCGGGCCCGGCGCCGCCCGGGCCAGGGAGGCGAGGCAGGTGTCGACGCTGGGGCGCACGCCGTGGACGGGGGGGCCGTCGACGAGCCGCGCCGCGAGCCCGTCCCGGACGGAGGAAACCTCGAGATGCCGCCCGCCGGGCGCCAGGTAGACCCGGCCCCCCGCCAGGATCTCGCCGTCGCGCGCCTCGCCGACGGGCAGGGCGCTGGCCACGTCGAGCTGCCGGGCCAGGGAGGCGGTGAAGCCCGGCGGCATGTGCTGCACGATCACCACCGGCAGGGGAAAGCGGGGCCGCAGCTCGGGCAGCAGCTTCATCAGGGCGCCGGGGCCGCCGGTGGAGCTGCCGATGGCGAGCACCGAGAAGGAACGCGGCGGGCGCAGGGCGGGGGCCTGCGGGGTGGTTTCCTGGTGCGCGAAGCGGGGCCCCAGGCGGTTGCGGGCCCGGCGCGCGTGCACGGCGGCGAGGCGCAGGCGAAGGTCGAGCACCAGGCGCCGCCGGGCCGACTCGGGAGACGTGGCCGTGGGCTTGGGCACGAAGTCGAGGGCCCCGGCCTCCAGGCAGCGCACGGTGTGGTCGGCGGCCGACAGGCTGCTCACCATGATCACGACGAGGCCCGGGTGGCGGCGCACGAGGAGGTCGAGGGCCTCCAGGCCGTTCATGCGCGGCATCTCGATGTCGAGGAGCACGAGATCGGGCTCCTCCCGCTCCGCCAGCTCCACCCCCTCGCGGCCGTCGCGGGCCGTTCCGACCAGCTCCAGGCCGCCCACCTCGGCCACCGCCCGCTCCATGATGCGGCGGAACACCGCGCTGTCGTCCACGATCACCGTGCGGAGCGGGGGCTGCTCGGAGCGGGCGGCGGGGAGGCTCATGCGGCGAGGACCTCCCGCAGCCGGAGGTGCAGCACGAGGCGGTCCGGGCGGGTCAGCGCCCCGCGCACGAAGGGGGCCAGGCGCGGGTCGAGGTTGGCCGGCGGGGGCAGCAGCTCGGACTCGGGCACCTCGACGACGCCCTCGACGGCGTCCACCCGCAGCGCGACGGAGTCCGCGCCCGGGTCCTCGAGGTCGGAGGTGTCGGCGTGGGACCAGGCCCGGCGCACCTGCTCCAGCTCGTCGCTGTTGCGGAGGACCAGGCAGGCGTCGCCGGCCGGCCGCGCGGCATCCGGCGCGCTCCCGCCGCCCAGCACCGGGGCCGGGTCCACCACGGTGACGATGTGACCGCGCAGGTTGAGCAGGCCGGCGACG
>WGAH01000157.1 GCA_015489145.1 Deltaproteobacteria bacterium | reverse complement strand
GCCCTCGGGGTGGCCGTCGGTGTGCTCGGCGGCGGTGGCGACGCTCGACATGCTGCTGGCTCCTGGAAGCGGGCGGGGCGTCTCAGGCGGGGACCGGCGCCGCGGGGGCGTCGGCGGCCGCCCGGGTCTCCTCGAAGTCGTAGGGACCGTGGGTGACGACCGGGTCGTGGTCGAAGTTCTCGGGGGGCGGCGGGGAGGCGGTCTGCCACTCCAGGCTCAGGGCGCCCCAGGGGTTCGCCGGCGCCCGGGCGCCGCTGCGCAGGCTCTTGAGCAGGTAGCCGGCGACGATGAACAGGCTGAGGCCGAAGATGAACGAGCCGATGGTGGAGGCCTGCTGCCAGGGCGCGAACTCGGGCAGGTAGGCGTGGTAGCGCCGGGGCATGCCGCGGGTGCCGGCGACGAACTGCGGCATGAAGGTGAGGTTGTAGCCGAAGAAGAGCAGCGCGAAGTTCAGCTTCGCGATTCGCTCGTCGAACATGCGCCCGGTGATCTTCGGCCACCAGTGGTGCATGGCGGTGATGAGGGCGAAGATCACGCCGCCCATCATCGTGTAGTGGAAGTGGGCGACGACGAAGTAGGTGTCGTGCAGGTGCACGTCGGTGGCGAGGATCGCGAGGAACAGCCCGGTCAGCCCGCCGATGGTGAAGATCCACAGGAAGCCCACGGTGTAGAGCATGACGGTGTTCCAGCGGATCGAGCCCTTGTACATCGTCGCGATCCAGCTCGTGACCTTGATCGCCGTCGGCACGCCCACCGCCAGGGTGAGGATGCTGAAGATCGCGCCCGCCAGCTCGGACTGCCCGCTGACGAACAGGTGGTGGCCCCAGATGAGGAAGCCGATGGCGCTGATCGCCACCGAGGAGCCGGCGATGGCCCCGTAGCCGAAGATGTGCTTGCGGGAGTTGATGCTGACCGTCTCGCTGATCACGCCGAAGGCCGGCAGGATCATCACGTAGACCACCGGGTGGCTGTAGAACCAGAAGAAGTGCTGGAACAGCACCGGGTCGCCGCCGAGGGCCGGGTCGAAGATGCCGATGCCGGCCACCTTCTCAAAGATGAGCAGGAACAGCGTGATCGCGATGACCGGCGTGGCGAGGATCTGGATGATCGAGGTGGCGTACAGCCCCCACACGAACAGCGGCAGCCGCCCCCAGCTCAGCCCCGGCGCCCGCATCTTGTGGATGGTCGTCATGAAGTTGACGCCGGTGAGGATGCTGGAGAAGCCGAGGATGAAGGCGCCGGTGAGCGCGCTCACCACCGAGGTGTCGGTCTCCGAGGAATAGGGCGTGTAGAAGGTCCAGCCGGTGTCCACGCCGCCGCTCAGGAGCGTGAAGACCAGGAACAGCGCGCCGATCACGTAGATCCAGAAGCTCAGCAGGTTGACCCGCGGAAAGGCCACGTCCTTGGCGCCGAGCATGAGGGGCAGCACGAAGTTGCCGATGGACGCCGGGATCGCGGGCACCAGCACGAGGAAGACCATGATGGCGCCGTGCAGGGTGAACATGCGGTTGTACGTCGAGGCGCTCATCAGGTCGCCCTCGGGCGTGAACAGCTCGGCGCGCACCGCCAGGGCGATGAGCCCCCCCACCAGGAAGAAGGTGAGGATGGCGGAGAGGTACATGATGCCGATGCGCTTGTGGTCCAGCGTGAACAGCCAGGACCGCCAGCCGCGGGGCTCCTGCAGGTAGGACACGGGCCGGTCCGAGGAGGGGGTTTCCATCGTCGCGCCTCACTCGCTCAGGGACTTGATGTAGTCGATGAGGTCGTTGACCTCGTCGTCGTCGAGCTGGCCCTGGTAGGGCGGCATCTGGGGGGCGAAGCCCTCCACCACCTTCGCCGCCGGCACCATGAGCGACTCGCGGAGGTAGTTGTCGTCCACGGTGGCCGTCGTGCCGTCCGTGAACTTCTCCTGCTTGCCGTACAGGCCCTTCATGGTCGGGCCGAGCATCGGGCTGCCGTCGGTGGAGTGGCAGCCGGTGCACCCCTTGGACTTGAACAGCTTCCCGCCGCGCTCGGCGGAGCTGAGCCCGCCGCTCGCCGCCTTCTGCTCGGCCACCCAGGCGTCGAACTCGGCCCGGTCCACCACCTTGACCTTGCTCAGCATGCGCGAGTGGCCGTCGCCGCAGTACTCGGCGCAGAACACGACGTGCTCGCCGGGCTCGGGGGCCTCGAACCACACCACGGTGTAGCGGTTGGGCACCACGTCCTTCTTCACGCGGAAGTCCGGCACGAAGAAGCTGTGGATCACGTCCACCGAGGACATGAGCAGCTTGACCGGCTCGCCGGCGGGCACCTCCAACACGTCGGAGCTGACGCCGAGCTGCGGGTACTCGTAGCTCCAGGACCACTTGCGCCCGGTCACCCGGACCTCCATCGCGTCCTTCGGCGGCACCGAGCTGTCGATGTAGGTGCGGAAGCCGACGGCGAAGAAGGCGACGAGCAGCAGGGCGGGGAAGGCCGCCCAGCCGATCTCGAGGAGGTGGTTGCCCCGGATGGGCGAGGTGCGCTCGCCCTCCCGCCGCTGCCGGTAGCGGACGAGGAACACCGCCATCGTGCCCATGAGCACGAGGAAGAAGCCGAGGCTCACCCAGTAGATCAGGTAGAACACGAAGTCGTGCTCGGGGGCCAGCGTGGAAGCCTCGGGGGGAAGCCAGAAGGTGGCCTCCTTGCCCGCGCGCGCCGGCGACGACAGGGCCAGGCCGGAGGCCGCCGCGAGGACCGCCGCCGCCCGGGCGCCGACCGTTCCGTGATCGGTTCGCATCAAACACCACTCCCGGCCGGCGTCCCTCGCCCGGCCGCTCGGCGTTCGCGCCGCCAGGCCACCAGCCCCGCGAACGCCAGGATTGCCACGGTCAACCCGCCCCCGAGGCGCAGGATGCCGATGGCGGCGGGCGTGTAGCGCCCCTGCGTCTCGTCGAAGCGGAAACAGCTCAGGATGATCTTCTCGACGGGGCTGCCCACCCGGCCGGCGGCGGCCTCGATGAGCGCGAACTTCAGGTCGCGCGCCGTGAACTCCAGCCCGTAGACGTAGCGCGACACCTTGCCGTCCGGCGAGAGGAAGACGAGGACGGCCGGGTGCGCGTACTGCCCGGTGCGGGGGTCGTAGCGGTAGCCGAAGCCCACCTCGTCCGCGAGGCGGGCCACCGCGTCGTCGGGGCTGACCAGGAAGGTCCAGTCCACGTCCGGGCCGCCCACTGCCTCGCGAAAGCCGGCCTGCTTGGCCCGCGCCAGCTCCGGCCCCTCGTGGGGGTTGACGCTGACGGTGACGATGCGGAAGTTCTCGCCCGCCTTCCAGTCGAGCTCCTTCAAGGCGCGCTTGAGCGCGTTGAGCTGGAGCCCGCACAGCATCTCGCACTCGTAGTAGTTGAGCGTGAGCAGCACGGGCACGTCGCCCCGCACGAAGTCCGAGAGCGCCCGCACCCTCCCCTCGGCGTCGGTGAAGCGCAGCGCGGTGTCGACCCGCGCGCCGAGGTGCTCGGTGACGGTCACGCCCTCGAGGGCCTTCGGCAGGGGCTCCGCCGCGCGGCCCGCCGACGAGGCGAGTCCCGTCACCACGAGCAGGGCGGCGAGGAGCCGCCCGATCCGGCCGAGGCCCGCCATCAGCGGTCGACCGGGACCGACGAGGTCACGTCGTAGCCCTTGGCCTTCAGCTCGGCGGCCACCGTCTTCTCGAAGAAGACCCACACGCCGAGCACCATCAGGATCACGGCGGCGGTGATGCCCAGGCCCAGCCGCACGAGCATGGCGGTGGGCGGGTTGTCGGGCTCGACCGCGGGAGCCGGGGTGTCGGTGGAGCCGTGGGACAAGGGGCACCTCGCAAGGACAAGCGGAACGGACAAGCAGCCGGGGGCGCGACCCGACCGGGAATCGTCGCCGGGACGATAGCCGAATCATGACGAAGGTCAAGTCGGCTTGTGAATCCAGTCCGTTCCGGCCGCTCCGAGCTGCGCCGGATCAGGGCTTGCGCAAAGCGCGAATCATCCTATGTTGCCCGGGAGTCTCCCGGTGCCCGACCGCCTCGCCCCCGGCGGTCGGGTCCCGACCGCGCCCCTGGAA
>WGAH01000156.1 GCA_015489145.1 Deltaproteobacteria bacterium | reverse complement strand
CCGAATCCCCGGTGGCGCGTTGACGCCTCCCGAGCGGCGCCGATATCTTCCCCCCCACCGATCACGCCCGGTAGCCGATGTCCAAGTACCAGAACCCCCCCGGTCTCGCCTGCTCGTTCTGCCACAAGACGCAGCGGGCGGTCGACAAGATCATCGCCGGGCCCAACGTCTACATCTGCTCCGAGTGCATTCGCCTCTGCATGGACATCATCCGGGAGAACGACCAGCCCAAGCCGATCTCCTGGGGCCAGCAGAAGGTGCCGCCCCCGGCGGCGATCAAGGGCTACCTCGACCAGTACGTCGTCGGCCAGGAACGCGCCAAGCGCCAGATCGCGGTGGCGGTCTACAACCACTACAAGCGCCTCGAGGCCAACCAGAAGGCCCAGGCCACCGCCTCCGACGTCGAGATCCAGAAGTCCAACGTCCTGCTGATCGGCCCCACCGGCACCGGCAAGACGCTGCTGGCCCAGACGCTGGCCCGCTTCCTCGACGTGCCCTTCGTCATCGCCGACGCCACCACCCTGACCGAGGCCGGCTACGTCGGCGAGGACGTCGAGAACATCATCCTCAAGCTGTACCAGGCGGCGGGCAACAACCTCGACCGCACGGTGCGGGGCATCGTCTACATCGACGAGATCGACAAGCTCGCCAAGAAGGGCTTCAGCTCCAACGTCGCCCGCGACGTCTCCGGCGAGGGGGTGCAGCAGGCCCTGCTCAAGATCATCGAGGGCACCCTCGCCAACATCCAGGTGCGCGGCAACCGGCGGCTCCCCAACCAGGAGTACGTGCAGGTCGACACCACCCACATCCTGTTCATCTGCGGCGGGAGCTTCGAGGGCCTCCAGAAGATCATCGAGCAGCGCACCGGCAAGAAGGCCGTCGGCTTCCTCGCCGACAAGGAACGCGAGGAGCGCGAGGTCGACCCCCAGCGCATCCTGCGCTCCGCCACCCCCGAGGACCTCGAGCGCTTCGGCCTCATCCCCGAGTTCATCGGCCGCATTCCCGTGATCGCCGTCATGGACGATCTCGGCGTCGACGAGCTGGTGCGCGTGCTCACCGAGCCCCGCAACTCCCTGGTCAAGCAGTACCAGAAGCTGTTCAAGTTCGAGAAGGTCAAGCTCACCTTCACCGACGAGGCGCTTCGCGCCGTCGCCGAGAAGGCCACCCGGCGCAAGGCCGGCGCCCGCGGGCTTCGCACCATCCTCGAGAGCGTGATGCTCGACGTGATGTACGAGCTGCCCAGCCAGGACAACATCCGCGAGGTCATCATCACCGAGGAGGTCATCACCGAGGGCAAGCCCCCGCGCATCGAGCCGGTCCGGGACTACGGCGTGCCCGGGTGAACCCCAAGCCCGAGGGAACGACCATGGCCCAGGGCCCCGGACTCCTCATCGCCTCGCCCCAGCTTCGCGACCCCAACTTCCAGCGCACGGTGGTGCTCATGGTGCACCACGACCCCGAAGGCGCCCTGGGGCTCGTGATCAACCGCGACGGCCCCGTCCGCGTGGGCGACGTGCTGCGGCACATGGAGCTGCCGGTGCCCGAGGAGGGGGCCGACACGCCGGCCTGGTGGGGCGGCCCGGTGCAGCCCTCGACGGGCTTCATCGTGTTTCCCGGCGAGGTGGACGAGGAGGAGGGCTGGAACCTCGGCCGCGGCGTGGCCGTCACCCAGTCCGCCACCATCCTCGGCCGGCGCCTCGAGGCGGGCCTGCCCTTCCACCTGGTCCTCGGCTACGCCGGCTGGGGGCCGGGGCAGCTCGACGCCGAGATCGAGGCCGGTTCCTGGCTGTTCGCCGACGTGGACCCGGCCATCGTCTTCGATCTGCCCATGGCCGAGCGCTACGAGCGGGCCCTGGCGCTCCTGGGGCTCACGGCCACCACCGCCTGGATGCAGCCCGTCGACGAGTAGCGCGGCGGGCGCGGTCCCTCCGGGGTGATAGGCTGCCCCCGATGCGCAGCCTTCGCTTCATCCGCACCATCGGCTCCGGGGCCTTCGGCGCCGTCTACCTCGCCGAGCTGGCCGGGGGCGGCGGCTTCCGCCGGCAGGTGGCCGTCAAGGTGCTGCAGCGCAACCGGCCCGACAGCGCCATGTTCCTGTCGCGCATCCGGGACGAGGCGCGCCTGCTCGGACTGCTGCGGGACGACGCGATCCTCAAGGTCCTCGACATGGTGCGGCTCGAGGGCATGGACGCCGTCCTGATGGAGTACGTCGAGGGGGCCGACCTCGCCAGCGTCTCGGCTGCCGGCGAGCGCATCCCGCCCCGGGCGCTCGCCGAGCTCGGCGCGGCGGTGGCCGGCGCGCTGGCCCGCGCCCACGAGGCCCGCCACCCGGCCACCGGCGAGCCCCTGGGCGTGATCCACCGCGACGTCAAGCCGGCCAACATCATGGCGACGAGCAGCGGCGGCGTGAAGCTCCTCGACTTCGGCGTGGCCCGGGCGCGCTTCGACGCCCGCGAGAGCTTCACCGGCCAGCTCGTGCTCGGCACCCTCAACTACATGGCGCCCGAGTACATCGTCACCGGCGAGGTCTCGCCGGCCGCCGACGTCTTCGGCCTCGGCCTGTCGCTGTGGGAGCTCGCCGGGGGCACCCGCTTCGGCCAGCCGAAGATCCGGCAGGACGCCCACGAGGCGCGCCTGCGGCACCGCCTGGAGGCGATCCGGGGCGAACACCCCGATCTCGCCCGGGTTCTCGAGCCCATGCTCCGCTGGGACCCGGACGCCCGCCCGTCGGCCGGCGAGGTGGAGTCCCTGCTCCTCGCCGCCGCCGACCAGGCTTCCGGCACCGGCCTGCGTTCCTGGGCCCGCGACACGATCCCCCGGGTGCTGCGCGAGCAGCCCCCGGCCGAGGACGAGGCCGGGCTCCTCGGCCGCACGATCCCCATCGCGCTCTCGGCCGAGGGCGACGCGCGCGCCCGGGGCCACGAGGCGGGGG
>WGAH01000155.1 GCA_015489145.1 Deltaproteobacteria bacterium | reverse complement strand
GGACGGCGGCGGCGCGGCCGGGGACGGCGGCGGCATCCACGTCGACACCGGCGGCGACGGCGGCGGCTCGAGCGGCGACGGCGGCGGGGACACCGGCGGCATCCCCATCGCGATCGACAGCGTGAAGCCCTCCTACGACACCACCGCCGGCGGGGCCACGGTCACCATCGAGGGCGGCCCCTTCGACGACAGCGCCATCGTCTGGTTCGGCGGGGAGCGGGCCGCGGTGCAGGCGGTGACGCCCGACACCCTCACCGTGGTCGACCCGGGCAGCGCCGTCGAGCAGGTCGTCGACGTCGCCGTGCGGACCGACGCCGGCTACGGCGAGGCGCCCGAGGCCTTCCGCTACTACGAGGACGCCTCGGGCCAGGCCGCCGCCCTCGGCGTCCTCGCCTGGTTCGAGATGGTCGGCAACTACTGGTCCGGCACCCCCGCCGACCCCTGGGGCTCGGCGGCGATCTACTTCACGCAGCCCGCCGACTTCCACTGGTGGCAGCTCTACGCCGGCGCGATGGACTCCTGCGAGACCGCCGACTACAGCTCGCCGGACGTGCCCGAGGTCCTCGACCCGGACCTCGCCAGCCTCACCCTCACCCCGAGCAGCGGCAGCCCGATCACCGCCACCTGGGACCCGAGCTACTCCGGCTTCTTCGACGACGAGCTCGACCCGGCCCAGTGGGTCGACAACGCCAACTACGCGGTGAGCGTCAGCGGCTCGAGCTACCTGCCCGACTTCGAGGCCGAGGCCTTCGCCCGGGCCTCGGGCAAGCCCACCGTCACCAGCCCGGCGATCATGGGCAGCAGCCCCCCGCGCATCAACCGCGCCCAGACCTTCCAGTGGAACACCGACCCGGCCGACTGGGTGCTGATCTGGATGCGCCTCTACAACGCCGACGTCACGGCCGTCGAGCAGGAGATCTTCTGCGTGGCCGCCAACGACGGCAGCTTCACCGTCTCCGGGGGCACCTGGTCGAGCTGGCCGACGAACCGCCAGGTCGACGTGCTGTTCGGCCGGGTGCGCGAGGCGACGGGCACCCTGCCCTACAACCGCGCCGACAGCCGCGTGGTGGGCACCTACTTCGTCTACGGGGCGGGCTTCTCCCAGTGAGCGCCCCCGCCCACCCGGGGCCGGAGCGCGACCGCGTCGAGGTGCTCGGCGTGGGCGTCGACCCGGTGCCACCCGAGGCCCTGCTCGACCGGGTGGGGGAGCTCGTCGAGCGGGGCCGGCGCGCCGGCGAGCGGGCCACCGTCGCCTACGCCAACGTCCACGTCCTCAACACGGCGGCCCGCGATCCCGCCCTCCGCGCCTTCCTCGCGGGCTGCGACCTCGTCTACTGCGACGGGAACGGCGTCGTCCTCGCCAGCCGCATCCTCGGCCGCCCGCTGCCCGGCCGCATGACCGGCGCCGACTGGATCTGGGACCTCGCCGCCCGGGCCGAGGGCCGCTGGCGACTCTACTGGATCGGCGGCGAGCCCGGCGTCACCGACGCCGCCGCCGAGCGCCTCCGGGAGCGCCACCCGGGCCTCGCCATCGCCACCGACCACGGCTTCCACCCCCGCGAGGGTCCCGAGGACGCCGCCTCCCTCGAACGCATCCGGGCCTTCGACCCCGACATCGTGCTCGTCGGCATGGGCACCCCCACCCAGGAGCGCTGGGTCGCCGCCCGCCGCGACCGCATCGAGGCCCCGGTGGTGTGGTGCCTCGGCGCCACCGCCGACTTCGTGAGCGGCCGCGTCCCCCGCCCCGGTCCCCGCTGGCTGGTGGAGCGCCACGAGTGGCTGAGCCGCCTCGTCGCCGACCCGAAGCGCCTGTGGCGCCGCTACCTGCTCGGCAACACCGTGTTCCTCGCGCGGGTCGCCCGCCAGCGCCTCGCCGGCCGCTGACCCCGGACGCGCGAAGGGCGGGGCCCCGGAGGACCCCGCCCGTGGCGGAAGGCCGCGAGGGTCGCCGGCTCAGGCGGCCTTGCGGCTGAAGAAGGTCTTCTTGAGCAGGTCGAAGAAGATGACGGCGGCGCCGAGGATCATCAGGCCGTCCGGCAGGATGCGCGACCACATCCAGGCGCGCATGCCGTCGAGGGTCTCGCGCTGGCGGGTGAGCCAGTAGCCGGACTCCTGCGCCACCTCGGCCTGGTGGAAGCCGATGATGATCGTCGGCACGGCGAACAGCAGCACGCCGACGGTCACCAGCCAGAAGCCCACCTGGCTCGGACGGTCGTTCCACTCCAGGCCGTCGGCCAGCGCCCGGGAGCGCGCGACCACGTAGAGGAAGGCCAGGGAGATGTAGCCGAAGGCGCCGAGGAGGGCGACGTGGCCGTGGGGCATGATCAGGTAGGTGCCGTGGGCGTAGTAGTCGATGGTCGGGGTGTTGATCACCATGCCGAGGAAGCCGGCGCCGACCCAGTTCAGCACCGCCGAGCCGGCCAGGAACAGGAAGGGCACGGCGAAGGGGAAGGACTCGCCGCGGGCGCGGATCTCCCGCTGCTCCCGGATCGCCGAGATCATGAGCACGCCCAGCGGCAGCGGCTCGAGGGCCGAGAAGATGCCGCCGATGGCGATCCAGTACTCGTCGAGCCCCTGCCACCAGTAGTGGTGGCCGACGCCGAGGGTGCCGCTCATCACGATGAGGGCCAGCTCGAAGAGCATGACCCGCTCGGCCGACTTCCGCGAGACGAGGCCGAGGGCCACCGTCAGGTAGGCGAGCACGCCGGAGGCGAACAGCTCGAAGGTCAGCTCCACCCACAGGTGGACCACCCACCAGCGGTAGTAGTCGTCCACCGTGTAGTTGGGCATGATCTTGTGGACGGGCATCATGCCGGCCATGTAGAGCGTGGCGACGCCGAAGGCGCTCCAGATGATCGTGCCGACGAGGATGTTGTTGCTGCGCGCCTTTCGGATGACGCTGTAGACCATCAGGAACCACATCACCAGGCCGGCGACGAGGCCGATGTCCCAGACGCGGCCGAGGTTGAGCAGCTCGCGGCCCTCGTTGCCCAGCCAGAACCAGGTCTCGCGCAGGTGCCCGGTGGCGCCGAGGTAGATGCCGACGAGACCGCCGCCGCCCACGATGAGCAGGGCCACCCACAGCACGTCGACGAGCCAGGGGAACTTGAGGTCCTCGCCGGCGACGAGGGGGGCGATCATCATGCCGCCGACCAGCCAGCCGATGGCGACCCAGACGATGGCGAGGTTGACGTGCAGCGCCCGGGTGACGTTGAAGGGCAGGATGTCCTGCGAGATGAGGAAGTTGTTGGCCGGGTCGGTGTAGAGGTGGGCGATGTAGCCGCCGAGCACGACCTGCAGGAGGAAGAACAGGCTGACGATGGGCAGGTACTTGAGCAGCTTGCGCTGGGAGGGGAAGAGCTTCGTGATCTGCAGCGGCTTCTCGAGCTTCTCCTCCTCCGTGGCATCCTTCTTGACGAGGTACTCGTAAGAGAGGAACAGCACGACGATCGTGCCCGTCCACAGGAGCAGCAGCTCCCACAGCGAGTAGTAGTGGGCGGTCCAGCTCACGTCCTGGTCGACCAGCGGCTCGGCGGGCCAGTCGTTGCTCCAGGTGCGGTCGGTACCCGGCCGGATGCTCGAGGCGACGAGCTGCGACCAGTCGATGAAGGCGGCCAGGGTGCGCGCCTCGTCGTCGTGGATCACGCCGCCGGGCCAGCCGAAGTCCGGCTCGCCCTTCACGAGAAAGTCGGCGAGCCAGTCGCGGTTCGCCTTGAAGGCCGCGGCGCTGGCGGCGGTGTAGGTCACGGTGCCCCCGGTGAGGGTGACGCCGTGGAAGTCGGCCTTGACCCGCTCCTTGACGAAGCCGCGCTGCTCGTCGCTGAGCGCGTCGGCGGGCACGCCGTAGATCTCGCGGGCGTAGGCGTCGTAGAGGGCGAGGGCCCGGCGGTGGAAGAACTCGGTGGAGAAGTCCGGGCCGAGGTAGGCGCCCATGCCGAGCAGGGTGCCGTAGTCGGTGAGGTCGAATTCCTGCCAGATCGCCTTTCCGGCGACCACGTCGTCGTGGGTGTAGAGCACCTCGCCCGATTCGCTGACGACGCGCTCGGGGATCGGGGGCACTTCCTTGGACAGGCGGGCGGTGAAGACGATGAGCGCCGTCACCATGGCGAGGCCGATGATCCAGAAGGCGGCGTAGAGGCCCTTCCGGCTCATCAGGCGGTCGAGGATGCCGCGTTGCACGATGCACACTCCGCGTTGAGGGTGGGGCGGCTCGCCGGCCGCCATACTGCTACTTCGAGGTGGAAGTTCAAAGAAAAAAAATGGGGGAAAGCCGATCAGATCCGAGTACCGGCCTCGGCGGCGAGGGTGGCGAGGGTGACCTGGGCGACCATGCGGTCGAGCTGGTCGCGAATGCCGCCCCAGTGCGCGTGCATGGCGCAGGGATGGTCCTCGTCGCACCGGTCGAAGCCGAGCACGCAGCGGGTGCGCCAGTCGTCGTCGCCCACCGCCTCGATGATGCGGTGGACGCTCACGCGATCCGGCGGGAGCTGGAGGCGGTAGCCCCCGCTGCGCCCGCGCTGGGACTCGAGGATGCCCGCCTGGGACAGGGCCGTGAACAGCCGGCCGAGGTACTTCTGGGGCAGGTCGAGGCGCTCGGCGAGCTCGCGCACGCTCACCCACCGGTCGGGATGGCGGGCCATCCAGACCAGGCAGCGCACGCTGTACTCGGTGGACTTCTGGAAACGCATTTGCTACCCGGACGTGGGTTTATATTGCCCGGCGCGGATCCGCAAGCCCCGGCCGCCCCCCCCCCGCGAGGCGCGGGGCTCCAGCGGCTCCGAAGCGGCAGGATGCCGCTCCTCCAGCAACACCCGGGACCACCGGCCAGGAAGCGGCTGGATGCCGCTTCTCCATTTCCGGCCCGATCAGCCCGCCTGCCAGGGGTCGATGCCCCACACCTCGGCGAAACGGGCGAGGTCGGCGTCCAGCTCGGCGTGCAGCTTGCGGACCACCGCCTCACCCGGCACGATGGCGGCCCGCACCTCGCGGAGCACCTCGGTGAACAGCCGGGCGAGAACCGGGCTCCCGAGGCCGCGCATCGTGCGGTCCACGAACTCGTCGAAGGGCACGCCCGGCGCCTCCGCGGACGGGTCCACCGGCAGGCCCGCCCCCCGGCAGCGCCGCGCGACGAGCATCTTGAGGTAGTCGGCGCTGTCGTTGCGCCGGCCGACGGGCTCGAGCGGCACGCCCGCGTCCAGGCCGAGAAAGCGGAACACCGACCGCGCCGTCCCGAGCACGTCGGCGCGCAGGTCGGCGTAGCGGAACACCCGGATCGCCTCCCGGCCGAAGTACATCTCCCACGACCGGAGCTGGTACCAGTAGTTGCTCGTCGCCACCGAGAACGGCCGCACCCCCCGGTCGAGGCCCTCGTCGAGGTAGCCCTCGGCCAGCCAGTGCGTCGTCTCCGAGCGCACCCGCTCCACCGGGTCGCGCACGACGTAGATCACCCGCACCTCGCGGCGGAGGCGCCAGATGCGCGGCACGGCCTCGGCCCATCCCGGCGCCTTGGAGAGGTTGGTCGTCGCGTCCAGGGCCCAGCGGTCCCCCACCTCGCCGTACAACCCGTCGTACCAGTCCTGCCCCCGCGCCCAGGTCTCCTCGTCGGTGAAGAAGGTCGTCTCCTTGGCGCGAATGCCGGGCAGCTCCGGCACGGCGATGTCCGGGTGCTGGCGCAGGGCCCACCACAGGGCGGTGGTGCCGCACTTGGGTGCGCCGATGAGGAACAGGTGTCGCACGAGGGGCCTCCCGGGATGGGCCCCTTTCGGACGGTCCCGGCCCGGCTTGAGCCGGCGCCTCAGCGGGCGGTCGGAGCCAGGCGCACCCGCCAGGCCCCGCGCTCGGTGAGCACCCAGGCCACGTCGGGGCGCTCGACGACGATGCGGGTCGGGCGCGGCGGGTCGGGATCGGCCGGGTGGACGGCGAGGCGGGTGCCGTCGGCGAGGAGGCGGCCCACCGTGCCGTCGGCGGCGGCGAACCAGCACCCCCCCTCCCCGTCGGCGGCCACGGCGGGCACCGCCACCCCGGCGTCGTCCTCGCCGAGCACGTCCTCGACGGCCCCCGGGTCCTCGCCGTCCAGCGCGATGCGCTCCAGGCCGTCCTCGGTGCCCACCCAGGCGCCGCCCGCGTCGGGGGCCACGTCGAGCGCCCGGTGGGTGCGGAGGAAGGGGCGCGCGCCGCCGGCCACCACCCGGAACACCGCTCCCCGGGCCACCGCCCACAAGGCCAGCCGCGCCGCCCGCAGGCGCCGCACCCCGGGCAGGTCCACGGCGGGGACGAAGGCCGCGCCGTCGAGGCGCCACAGGCCCCCTTCCCCGCCGACCCACAGGGTGCCGTTCCAGGCGACGGCGTCGGC
>WGAH01000154.1 GCA_015489145.1 Deltaproteobacteria bacterium | reverse complement strand
GGCCCCCCTGGCCCTCCTCGCCCTGCTCGAGCTGCGCGAGCGCCCGGGCGCCCGCCGGGCGGCCCTCGCCGGCCTCGCCCTGTCGCTCGTCGCGCTGAGCTACTGGTACGCCGGGTTGTTCCTGATTCTCGGCGCCCTGCCCCTCCTCGCGGGGCTACGGCGGCGGGACCTGCTGGTGGTGGGGCTCACCGGCGCGGTCCTCTGCCTGCCCCCCCTGGCCCCGCAGCTCCTGCGGTGGGACGCGCTGCCCCTCACCGGCCCGCGCGCCCGACCGACGATGACCGGCCTGCCCCCTGGCTTCGCCGCCCTCGACGCCGCCGACGCCTTCGTCGCCGCCCACGGGGGCGACCCGCTGTTCTGGCTGCGCCGCGCCCCCGCCGACATCGCCAACCGGGTGTCGCTGGTCCTCGTCCTCGCCGCCGTCCTCGGCTGGCGGGGCGCCCGCGGGCGGGGCCGCGCCGCCCTGCTCTGGATGGCGCTGCTCGGCGGCGTCATGGCGATGGGCACCCACCTCCGCCTCGGCGCGGACCTCGTCCTCGTCGACGGCTCCCCCGTCCGCCTGCCCTTCGCCTGGTTCCGGGAGCTGCACCCCTTCCTCGGCCGCCTGGACTGGCCGGAGCGCTGGGGGATGCTCGTCCCCCTGGGCCTGCTCCCCCTCGCCGCCCGGGCGCCGCGCCCGGGGCTCCTCGCCGGCCTCGTCCTGGCCGAGAACCTGGCGATGAGCGCCAACCTCCCCCTGCAGACCACCGACGTGTCGGGGCAGCGCTGCCAGGCCGAGCTGGCGGCCACCGGCGGCGCCGTGCTGGAGCTTCCCCTGAAGCGGGGGCCGGACACCGCCGGCCGCGTGGGGCTCCACCAGCGCTTCCACCGGCGGCCCGTGGTCAACCCCGTGCTGCTGCCCCCCGGGGCCGAGCCGCCGGCGGACTGGCGCCGCTGGTCGCGGGAACAGCCCTTCCTGGCCTGGGTGCGGCGCTTCGAGGAAGGGCGCTGGCCCGCCGACCCGGGGGCGGATGCCATCCGGGACCTGCGCCGCGCCGGGGTCGGCGCGATCGCGGTGGACGTGGAGCCCGGCGGCGCCCTGAGCCCCGGGGGGATCCACCGCTACAGCGCCGGTCTCACCCGCGTTCTCGGCCCGCCGGTCGACCTGGGCTGCGCCCTGCTCTGGTGGCTGGACCCGGATCACCCGCGCCCGGCCGGCCTCGACCGAGAGGCGGCGGAGGCCTGGCGGGCGGCCCGGGCCGCGGCCCTGGAGGCGGACCCCGTGCCCGCCCTCGACACCCTGATCACCCCGGCCTGGAACGCGCTGCGCCCGCGTCCGGGCGGCGGCTGAGGCGCGAGCGCTCAGTCGGCGAGGAGGAACTTCTCCTCCTCCACGAAGTCGGCGGGACGCGGGAGGATCGGCCAGCCGGCGGCCTCGGCCACCGCCCGGAAGGCCGGGTTGGGGTAGACCGCCCAGGCCCGGTCCGCCAGCCGCATCATCGCCTCGTCCAGCTCGCCGTTGCCGGCGCAGAAGGCGATGGGCCGCCCCCCGGCGAGGGCGGCGACCTTTTCCGCCTTGCCCTCGCCCGCACAGGAGATGCCGGTGTGGCGGCCGGTGATCCGCCCCTCGATCACCTCGAAGTCCATGCCGACGATGCGGCGCACCGGGAGGGCGTCGAGGAGGGGGATCATCGTCTCGGTGGGCGAACCCGTGACGATCCAGACCTCGTAGCCCCGATCCGCGAGGTGGTGCAGCGCCTCCACCGCCGGCGCGATCCAGCGCCGGTGCGCGTGCTCGACCCACCACCGGCTCACCAGCTCGCTCAGCTCGCTCAGGGCCAGGCCCCGGTACAGGGTGAGCAGGTAGCGGCAGCCCGCCGGCGCGTCGTCGCGGTACACGCGCATGTAGGTGGGCCAGTCGCCGCCGGGGATGCGCCCCTCGTCGATCATCCACCGGGTGAAGTCGTCGGCGACGTCGTCGGTCCACAGCGTGCCGTCGGCGTCGAACAGGGCCAGCGCCCCGTCGGCCGCCGGGGGCATGGCGCGGACGAAGGGGGGGACGAGGTCGGGGCGTCGCTCGGCGGGCAGGCCGATGCGCCGAGCGAACGAGGAACCATCCACCATCGCGATCCTCCGGGCGATCACCCAAGGCCGGGCCGGCACGCGCGACCCGGCGGGTCCCCCGTAGCTCGACGCGCCGCGCCGCACCCGCCTTCCGGCCCCCGGGGAAGCGCTTGTCGCGGAGATGTAACGCCGCCCCCTGGAGAAACGGCCGGGCCGTGCCGATCCCCGGTGCGTCCCCACCCCCGGCCTCTCCCGGACGAGGCCGAGCTGAGCGGAGAGGTCGTCATGGCGGGGAACCACGCGCCGCGCCGCATCGAGTTCGTCGAGACCATCGGCCGGGGAGGCTTCGGCGCCGTCTACCTCGCCCTGGTGCACGGGCGGGACAACTTCGTGCAGCGCCTCGCGGTCAAGGTGCTGAGCGCCGAGATGAACGAGACCGCCGACATCGCGGCGCGGCAGCGGGACGAGGCGCGGCTCCTCGCCCAGCTCTCCCACGACAACATCGTCCGCGTGGTCGATCTCACCGAGGTCCACGGCCGTCCCGCCGTCCTGATGGAGTACGTCGAGGGCATCGACGCCGGGGCCCTCATCCGGCAGGGCCCCCTGCCGCCGCGGGTCGCCGTGCAGGTGGCGGCGGCCACCGCGAGCGCCCTGCACGCCGCCTGGACCCGGCCCAGCCCGGTCACCGGCCAGCCCCTGCGCGTGATCCACCGCGACATCAAGCCCGCCAACCTCCTCGTCAGCGAGCACGGCGGGGTGAAGGTCCTCGACTTCGGCGTGGCCCGCGCCGACTTCGACCGCGAGGGGCGCACGAGTTCCATGCAGTTCGGCACCGCCCGCTTCATGGCCCCGGAGCAGTGGCTGCGCGGGGAGGCCAGCGCCGCGGTGGACGTCTACGCCCTCGGGGTCTCGACGGTGGAGATGCTCGCCGGGGCGCACCTGGTTCGGGCCCCCCTCGACGAGGAGGCCTACGCCGCGCACCTCGACGGGGTCCTCGCCGCCCTCGACCAGCCCGCCTGGCCGGGCGGGTGGACGGAGAGCCTGCGGAGCCTCCTCGCCGCCATGCTCGCCTTCGACCCCCGGCGGCGCCCCGATGCCGGCGAGGTCCACGAGCGGCTCCTCGCCCTGGCCGAGCGGGCCCCGGGCCCGGGGCTCGCCCGCTGGGCCCGCCGGGCGGTGCCGCCCCTCGTCGCCGCGCGGCGGGAGAAG
>WGAH01000153.1 GCA_015489145.1 Deltaproteobacteria bacterium | reverse complement strand
CTCCCCGATGCGCTCGAGGGTGGCGGGGTTGTGGACCTCGATGGTCGCCATGCGGACCTCCCGGCTGCCGGCTCTCCTCCAGCCTATCGCCCGGGGGCGGGCCGCGGGCGGGGAGCCCGGGGCGTCGGCTCCGGGCCCTCGCCCTTGACGGTCGCCGGCGGCTCGGGCTACCGACTCAATCAAACGATTGATTGAGGTGCCCGTGACCCGTGAACGCATCCTGGAGGCGGCGAGCGAGGTGTTCGCCGACCGCGGCTTCGCCGGCGCGACCACCCGCGCCATCGCGGCCCGGGCCGGCGTCAACGTCGCCACCCTCGCCTGGCACTTCGGCGACAAGCAGGGGCTCTACGACGCCTGCCTCGACCGCATGTACGAGCGCCTGCTCGCCATCGAGCTCCCGGAGGAGCTGCCCGCCGAGCGGCGCGCCCGCGTCGAGGTCTTCGTGCAGACCGCCTTCCGCTTCGCCCTCGCCAACCGCCAGACCGTGCGCCTGCTCGCCCGGCACGTCGTCGAGCGGCGGTCGCTGCCCGACAACGTGCGGGATCGCTGGACGCCCCGCCTCCTCGACGGATCGTGGGGGCCGCTGCGGGCCCTCGACCTCCCCGCCGACCGGGACTGGCGCCTGCCGCTGCTGAGCCTCAACCACCTGGTCGTCCGCTACGCCCTGAGCCGCCCCGAGGACCTCGCCCCCTTCACCGAGGCCGCCGACCCGTGGGCCGCCGTCGAGGCCCACCTCGTCGAGGTGGCCTGCCGCCTGCTGGAGGTGCCCGCATGACCCGCGCCGCGACGCCCCTTTTCACCGTCCTCCTCGCCGCGACCGCGGCCTGCCGCGAACCCGGATCCGGCGACAGCGGGCCGGCGGGCCTGGTCGACCCCTGCGAGGACGGCGGCGCCTCCCTCTACCCGGCGATGGACGGCCCGGAATCGCCGGTCACGGTCCGCGTCGACGACCTCGGCGTCCCCCACATCCGCGCCGCGAGCGACCGCGACCTGTTCTTCGCCTCCGGCTACGCCCAGGCCGCCGACCGCCTGTGGCAGCTCGACGGGGTGGTGCGGACGGCGCGGGGGGAGCTGGCGGAGGTCTACGGGGAGGACGCCCTCGCCAGCGACCTCGTGGCGCGGGTCATCGGCTTTTCGCGCCTCGGTTGCGAGAGCATCCCGGTGATGCACGACGAGCGCCCCGAGGACCTCGCGCTGTTCGCGGCCTGGGTGGACGGGGTGAACCGCCGGGTGGCCGAGGTGCTCGCCGGGGAGGCGCCGCTGCCCGAGGAATTCGCGACCTGGGGCGTCGAGCCGCGGCCGATCACCGTGGCCGACGCCCTGGCGGTGGGCAAGCGCATCCAGTTCGGCTTCGCCAACAGCCTGGCCAACGACGTGCTCTACTCGCTGCTGGCGGGCCTGGTCCCCGACGTGGACGCGATCCCGGTGTTCCAGCCCGGGGCGGATCGGTTCATCATGGTCGACGAGGCCGAGGTCGCCCCGACCCCGCGCGGCCTGGCCGGCCGGTCGGCGGTGGTGCCGCTGCGTCTCGACGGCGACGGGGCCCGGCGCGTCCTCGCCTCCCTGGCGGCCCTGGACCGCGCCCACGGCTGGGGGCCCGGCAGCAACAACTGGGTGGTGAGCGGCGCCGGCACCGACACCGGCCGACCGATCCTCGCCAACGACCCCCACGCCACGATCGGCAAGCCGAGCCTGCTGTGGATGCAGCACCTCGACAGCCGGGACGACGGCGGGGCCTTCGACGTGGCCGGCTGGGCCTTCGTCGGCCTGCCCGGCGTCCACCTGGGCCACACCGACCGCCTGGCCTGGGCCGCCACCACCCACATGGCCGACGTGATGGACCTGTGGGACGTGCCGGTCGCCGAGGACTGGTCCGAGGCCGAGATCGGCGGCGAGACCGTGCCGGTGAGCGCCGAGGAGGAGGTGATCCGCGTGGCCCTCGGCGGGGGCTCCTTCGACGAGGTGCGCCTCACCGTCCACCGCGTCGAGGACGTGGGCGTGTTCCTGCCCGACGAGGTCCTGCCGGTCTCCTCGGCGCTGTTCGCCGACCACGCGGTGCTGTTCGGCTGGACGGGATTTCGGGCCACCGACGAGGCCTTCGCCTACCTCGACTTCGACCGGGCCCGCGACCTCGACGCCTTCGAGGCCGCCGCCGAGCTCGAGGAGGTGGGCATGCACAACTGGATCGGCGCCACCGCCGGGGGCTGGCGCTACCGGGTCCACGGCATGCTCCCGGATCGCGGACCCGTCGGCGAGCGCGGCGCGCCCTACGCGATCATGGACGGCACCGACCCCGACAACCTCTGGAATCGCGGCGATCTCGACCCCGACCTGCTCCCGCGCGTCGACGGCGACCGCGACTTCCTCGTCACCGCCAACAACGACCCCTGGGGCACCACCGCCGACAACGACCCCGTCGACGACGAGGTCTACTACGCGAGCTACTACGCCGCCGGCTTCCGGGCCGACCGCATCCACCGGGCCCTCGCCGGGGCGCTGGCCGAGGGCCCCGTGTCGGCCGACGCGATGGTGGCGCTGCAATTCGACGCCGTGAGCCCGGCGGCCCTGCGCCTGGTGCCCTTCCTGGAAGCGGCCTGGTCGAAGGTCGGCGAGGACGCCGACCCACCCTTCGACGGCTGGGCCGGGCGCGAGGACATGGCGGCGGCGGTGGCGGCGCTGGCGGCCTGGGACGGCGCGATGCGCCGGGACTCCGCCGAGGCGGCGCTGTACCGGGTGTGGGCCGCGGTGGCGGCCCGCGAGCTGCTGGAGGGCGACCTGGGCGTGCTGTTCGACCCGGTGGAGGACGCCGCGCCGGAGCTGCTGACCAAGGTGCTGCTGCTGGCGCTGGAGGAGGACATCGACGCCCTGCTCGACGAGGACACCGTCGAGGGCGGGGTGGACGCCGTGCTCCTCGCGGCGCTGGACGAGGCCCTGGACTGGACGGCGGCGGAGGCCGAGGCCCGGGGGCTCGAGGCCCTGACCTGGGGCGAGCTGCACCACGCCGCCTTCGTCGAGCCCGAGGGCGGAACCGTCGAGTGGCCCATGGACGGCGACGGCACGACGGTCAACGTCGCCCACTGCTCGATGTGGGACGGCGGCGCGCTGGTCGACCCCTGCACCTCCTCGCACGCCGCGGTCTTCCGCTCGGTGGTGTCCTTCGACGAGGACGGGGTGCCCGTGGCCCGGGTCGCCACCCCCTACGGCAACGACGGCGACGTGGAGCGCTGGCTGGAGGGGGAGGCGGTGGAGCTGCCCTTCCGCGACGAGGACATCGACGCCCGCACCGTGGACACCTGGACCCTCGAGTAGCCCTCAGCCGCCGGTGTCGCCGGTCTCGGGGCCGTCGGGGACGGCGGCATCGGCGGGGAGGCTGGCCTCGCCGACGGCGTGCTCGCCCTCGAAGCGGAAGGGGGAGGCGTCGACGAGGCCGTCGGGAGCGAGCCAGGCGAGGTCCGCCTCCACCGAGATCGCGATGGCGGCGGTCTCGACGAGGCTGCTGTTCGTCAGCTCGGCCCGGGGCCGCACCGGCGGGGCCGCCTCGGCGTCGGGGACCAGCTCGACGCCGTGGGAGCGCAGGTACTCGCCCTCGTCCGGATCGCCGTCGGCCACCAGCGACAGGTCGAAGGCCCGGATGCCGGGAAGGCCCGCCACCCCCTCCAGGTCGGCGTCCCAGCTCGCGGGCAGCGCCTCGCCCTCGAGGGGGAGCTGCTCGGAGTAGGGCGGGTCGTGGGGGAGGTCGGCGCTGCCCTCGGCGTGGCCGGCGGCGAGGGTGCCGTCGAAGCCGATGAGCGTCCAGGCGACGGTGGCGCCGGCGCGGGCCAGGGGCACGGCGGCGTCCATGGCGGAGCGGTCGGTGGGATCGGTGGGGCTCGACGTGCCCCAGCGGAGGTCGGCGGTGGCGGTGAAGCGCACGGTGTCGCCCTCGACCTCGGGTTCGCCCACGGCGAAGGCGAAGCCCCGGGAGACGTAGCCCTGGGCCGGGTCGTAGTCGTCGGGGTAGCCGGCGTCCTGGGGCACGTCGGTGTCGATGGCGAAGCCGCGCAGCAGGGCGACGCGCCGGGGCATCGCCGCCAGCTCGGCGTCCTCGACCTCGACGGTGGCGACCGCCGCGCCCTCGGGCCCGTCGACCAGCTCGGCGGCGCCGGTGCGGACGACGAGGCCCGTCGCCGTCGCCCGCCACAGGCGCAGGCGGTACTCGGCGCTGTCGAGGCCGTCGCCGGACCAGTCCCCGCCGACCAGGCCGAGGCGGGCGCCGCCGTCCTCGGCGAGCTCGGCGCGGACGAAGGAGACGCGGTGGCTCAGGTTGGCCCAGCGATCGTTCCAGCCGCTCCAGGCGGAGAGCTCCACCGGCGGGGCGTCCGCCTCGCAGGCGCAGCCGGGGCCGGCGAGGAGGGCGAGGAGGGCGAGTCGCGGGCGGGCCATGGGCACCTCGATGTCGAGAGCCTAACGGGCGGCGGGCCCGGCGCGGGCCGGGACGGTTAGGATGGGCCCCTCCCGCGGAGGTCGGCCGTGCAGCGTTCCGTCCAGGTCCTCGTCCTCGCCGTCGTCGCGGCCTGCGGTCGCCACGAGCCGCCTCCCGCGCCGGCCCCGGTGGAGGTGGCGCCCGCCGCCGCCCCGGCGCCGGGCGAGGCCGCCGCCCCGGGCGAGGCGGCCCCGGCGTCCGAGGCCCCCGCCGCGCCGGGCGATCCCCGGGCGATGTACGAGGCCTGCCGCGAGCGCGTCGAGGGCCCCGAGCAGGCCGGCGAGTGCGAGACCGACGCCGACTGCGTGGCGGCGGGCTGCTCGCACGAGATGTGCGTCGCCGCCGCCTCGGCCCGGGGGCTGATGAGCGGCTGCGAGGTGCGCCCCTGCTTCCAGGTCCTCGAGTCCTGCGGCTGCCAGGAGGGCGTCTGCCGGTGGACGGTGTCGGCCTCGGCCGACGCTCCCGCCCGACCCTTCGGGCGCAAGCTGCCGCTTCCCGCCGAGCTCGAGGCCGAGCGGGCGGCGGATCAACCGGCGAGCCAGGCGGCCGGCTCGGCGGATCGGTAGGGCCCCGCCGCCGGGTCCCAGTCCGGGTCCGGGTGCAGGGGCAGGCCGGGGAGGGGGCCGGGCAGCAGGATCTCGAGCTCGCCGGCCCGGCTCGTCCAGGGACCGCCGGCCCCGTCCACCTCCAGGCGAACCTCGGCGAACTTCGTGTTGTAGCAGCAGCTTTCCCGGCCGTCGGGGTGGGCGTAGCGCAGGCCCGCGAAGGCGGAGGGCGGGGCCCGCATCGCGAGGCGCACCCCCTTCCAGCCCACGGTCCAGCGCAGCGCCTCGCCGGGGTCGCGGGGCTCGCCGGGCTCGACGGCGCCGGCCCCGAGCCAGCGGCCGATGCCCGTGCGGTCGCGGTCGGGCCGGCGCACGAGGAGGGCGCTGAGCCACGGGGAGCGCAGGGGCCCGAGCCGGATGCGGGCGGTGAAGCCGTCGACGGTGCGGCGCGGGTCGCCGTCGTCCCAGAGGTTGCAGTTGCCGTAGGCGTAGGCGTGGGCGTGCTCGGTGCCCCAGTTGTGGCCGCGCAGCCCCCGCCAGCCCTCGACCCGCCAGGCCCGCCCGCCGGCCTCGAAGGCCCCGTCGAAGACGAGGTTGGGCGCCGGGGTGAGGATCTTCTTCTTCGGGAAGCCCGCCCGGTACATCCAGTCGTGGGGGAGGTGGTGCAGGGGCGGCAGGCCGCCGGACATCGCGAGGTTCCAGCGCAGGCCGGCGATCTCGCCGACCGCCCGCCCGGGGTGGAGGGCGATTCCCGGGCCCTCGATGCGGATCCGTTCCGCGTCGAGGGAGACGCCGGCGAGATCGACGTCGCGCCGCGCGACGAGGGGCGGGCGGCCGCGCTCGAAGAGCACGACCCAGAACTCGGCGCGGCTGGCGTGCCGGCCCCGCAGCACGTTGTGCTTGATCCAGAAGCCCCGCCGCCCGTCGGGGCTGTTGGCCTTGAGGTAGTTCGACTCGTAGAGGCCGTCGCGGGTGGCGGTGACGACGCGCTCCCAGGGGTCGCGCCCGGGGCGCGACCCCTGGG
>WGAH01000152.1 GCA_015489145.1 Deltaproteobacteria bacterium | reverse complement strand
CCTCCGAGGGCGGATCAACAGGTGGGGGGCGGCGCGGCTTCCCCGGCCGGGGAAACCGCAGCTACCAGCGGTAGAAGCCCTCGCCGCTCTTCTGGCCGAGCTTGCCGGCGGCGACCATCTCGCGGAGCACGCGCGGCGGCTCGAAGGCCGGGTTGCCCAGCTCCCGGGCGAGGTACTCGCCGATGGCCATGCGGACGTCGAGGCCGACGAGGTCGGTGAGCTTGAGGGGGCCGACCGGGTGGCGGTAGCCGAGCACCATCGCCCGGTCGATGTCCTCGGCGCTGGCCACGCCCTCCTCGAACATGCGGATCGCCTCCATGCCCAGCGCGATGCCCAGGCGGCTGGTGGCGAAGCCCGGCGAGTCGCGCACGACGATGACCTCCTTGCCGAGCTGCCCCCCGAAGCGCCGCGCCGCGTCGAGGTATTCCGGGTCGGTGCCCGGGTGGTGCACCAGCTCGAGGAGCTTCATGACGTGCACCGGGTTGAAGAAGTGCATGCCGACCAGCTTTTCGGGGTGGGGCAGCGCCTCGGCGATGCGGGTCACCGACAGCGAGGAGGTGTTGGTGGCGAGGGCGGCCCCGGGGGCGGCGGCGGCGGCGGCGGCCAGCACCTCGCGCTTGAGGTCGAGCTTCTCGGGGACGCTCTCGACGACGAGGTCGGCGTCCTCCACCGCCCGGGCCAGCTCGCCGTCGCCGGTGATGCGGGCGAGGGTGGCCTCGCGCTGCTCGGCGGTGACCTTGCCGCGGGCGATGCCCTTGTCGAGGTTGGCGGCGATGCGCGCCAGGCCGCGGTCGAGCTGCTCCGGGGACACGTCCTGGAGCACCACCTCGCAGCCGGCCATCGCCGCGACCTGGGCGATGCCGTGGCCCATGGTGCCGGCGCCGAGCACGGCGACCCGGGGGAAGACGGGGGTGTCAGTCATCGATGGCCTCCACGATGGTGGCGACGCCCTGGCCGACGCCGACGCACAGGGTGGCGAGGCCGCGGCGGGCGCCGGTGCGGCGCATGGCGTGCAGCAGGGTGGTGAGGATGCGGGCGCCGGAGCAGCCGAGGGGGTGGCCGAGCGCGATGGCCCCACCGTGGATGTTGACCCGCTCCGGGTCGAGGCCCAGCTCGCGGATCACGGCGAGGGACTGGACGGCGAAGGCCTCGTTCAGCTCGACGAGATCGATGTCCTGGAGGCGCAGCCCCGCGCGGTCGAGGGCCTTGCGCGTCGCCGGGACGGGGCCCATGCCCATGATGCGCGGGTCCACGCCGGCGGCGGCGACGGAGAGGATGCGGGCCATCGGCTTTAGGCCCAGGGCGCGGGCCCGCTCGGCGGTGGCGACGAGGACGGCGGCGGCGCCGTCGTTGAGGGTGGAGCTGTTGCCGGCGGTGACCGTGCCCCCTTCCCGGAAGGCCGGGCGCAGCTTCGCGAGCTTCTCGAGGGTGGTGTCCCGGCGCGGGCCCTCGTCGGCGTCGACGAGGCGGGTCTGGCGGCGCCCCGCCGGCGCCTCGACGGGCACGATCTCGTCGTCGAAGGCCCCGGCGTCGGCGGCGGCGACGGCCTTGCGGTGGCTGTCGAGGGCGAAGGCGTCCTGCTCCTCGCGGGTGATGCCGGTGCGCTCCTGGATGTTCTCGGCCGTCTCGCCCATCGCTTCGAGCGGGAACATCGCCTCCATGCGGGGGTTCGGGTAGCGCCAGCCGAGGCTGGTGTCCCAGGCGGTCACGTTGCCGGCCTTGGGCATGGTGGGGCCGCGGGGCACGCTGTAGGGCGCGCGGCTCATGCTCTCGACCCCGCCGGCGATGAACAGGTCGCCGTCGCCGGTGCGGGCGGCGCGAAAGGCCTGGTTGACGGCCTCGAGGGAGGAGGCGCACAGGCGGTTGATCGTCACCCCGGGCACCGAGTGGGGCAGGCCCGCGAGCAGCAGCGCCATGCGGCCGACGTTGCGGTTGTCCTCGCCGGCCTGGTTGGCGCAGCCCCAGAACACGTCCTCGATCCCCGCCGGGTCGATGCCGGTGCGGTCGACCAGGGCCCGGATGACGTGGGCCGAGAGGTCGTCGGGCCGCACCGTGGACAGGCCGCCCATGAAGCGCCCGATGGGGGTGCGAAGGGCGTCGCAGATCACCACCTCGTGCATGGCTCCTCCTCGTCGGCGGGAGGATAACCCCCCGGGCGGCGCTCCCGGGGCGCGGGGGCGATCAGTAGAAGACCGCGCCCGGCCCCGGGTTGTCGCGCCCGTCGATCGACTCGAGGACGTGGATCGCCGCGGCGGCGGCCTGGGCGATCTCCTCCTCGTCGCCGCCGAGGTAGACGCGCCCGAAGGCCCCGAAGGCGCGGAACTCGAGCACGTCGATGTTGGCGGCCTTTTCGGCCTCGTTGGTCGCGATCACCGCGTAGCCGGCCGGGTGGGTCTCGAGGATGTAGAGGGTGCGCCCCTCGTCGAGGAAGTTGCCGTGGCGGAAGCGGTTGACGATTTGCGCGTGGTACCCGGTGACCCCGGTGATCGTCTGGGCGCTGACGATGCGCGGGCGCAGTCGGTCGGCCTCGCGAATGCCGAGGGCGTCGAGGATGGCCGCTCCGGCGGCGCGCACCTGGCCCTGGTCCTCGTGGTGCAGCTCGAGCATCCCGTAGCGGCGCTCGACGATCTGCATGCCCGGGGTGCAGGAGGTCTGCTTGAGGGCGATGTCGGTGACGACGTTGATGTCCATGCCCGGCGACACCTCGATCAGCAGCGCGGCCTGCTTCTCGAGGGGGTGGTAGCCCTGGCTGACCGTCGCCAGGAATCCGGCCGTCTGGGGCTGGAGGATGTCGATGTGGGTGTAGCAGCGCAGGTCGATGGCCAAGGTGCACCTCGTGCGGCTTCTACTTGCGCGGGCCGGGGCCTGTCAAACCCGGGGCCGGCCCGCCCGAGGGGCCGGCGCTCGCCAGGCGTCGGCGACGCCGGCGGTGGGCCGGCGCTCCTCGTACACCGCCGTCGCTGGCGCGTCCCGGCCTCCCCACCGCTGCGTCGGCCCGAAGCGGGGGCCGGGGGTAGACAAACCGGCCGCTCCTGTTTTTTCGACGCGGGTGAGTGACGCGAGCGCCGCACAGGTCGGCCCCGAGTGTCAGGGGGGGGCCTCGTCTCCGGTGGAGGGTTCGTCGAAAACGATGGTTCCGTCGTGCCGCCCTGAGCGGTGGCTCGCCGCGGGATCGGCAATATGGTGGTTTTCGCGGCCCGGGGTGGACATTCGGGCGGGACCTGTTCGGCGGGCGCGACACACGGGGGCCTCGAAAAAACAGGTCCCCGGTGGATGTCGGGGGGGGCAGGGCCCCAGGTGCGAGTCGCCCCGCCTCCGGAACTCCTCCCCAGGGGCTCCGGGCGCTCGCGGCGATGCCGGCTGTGGGCCGGCGCTCCACGACCGCTCTGGTAGAAGCGGCATCTTGCCGCTTCGATGCCGGCTGTGGGCCGGCGCTCCACGACCGCTCTGGTA
>WGAH01000151.1 GCA_015489145.1 Deltaproteobacteria bacterium | reverse complement strand
CCCCCTGGGGCTACGAGGACGACGATTGGACCCTGCGGGTGGCCCGGGCCGGCTTCCGCCTGCGCGTCGCCGGCGACGCCGGGTAGACGCCGACGGGGATGCCGGGCCGGCGAACGCCCCCGGCGAGGACCCGCAACGGGTTTCAGCCCGCCCTCCCGCCGCGTTTGACCTGATAGAGTATCGCTCCGCCGCCGGGCGGCGGGAGGGGTGGCCATGGCGCTCTGCGTGTACCGTTCCAACCGGGTCGAGGACCTCGCGGCCCGCCTCGCCGGCGTGCTCCAGTCCCGCCTTCCCGCCGACCCCTTCGCGCCCGTGGCGGTGGTGGTGGGCAGCCGGGGCATGGCCGACTGGCTGCGCCTCGACCTCGCCACGCGCCTCGGCGTGTGCGCGCGGGTCGACTTCCCCTTCCCGCGCCCGGCGCTGCTCGGCGCGGCCCGCTGGCTGGCGGAGGGCGCCCCCGCGGACGCCGCCTTCTGGCGGCCGGCGGCCGAGGCCGACCCCTGGAACGTCGACGCCCTCGCCTTCCGCGTGGCCCACCTCCTCCGGGAGCGGCGCGACCACGCGGATTTCGCGAGGGTCGGCCGCTACCTCGAAACGCCCGCCGAGGCCGGCGCCCCGGTCGACCGCCGCCTCCTCGCCTTCGCCCGGGACGCCGCCGACGCGCTCGACAAGCTCATGCACGAGCTGCCCGAGGTGGCGCGGCGCTGGGCGCGCCAGCCCGAGACCGCCCCCGCCGAGGACCGCTGGCTGGCCCACCTCCTCGCCGACCTCGGCGCCGCCGGGGCCGCGGACTCCCCCCTGGGTCTCGACGCCGCCCTCGCCCGCCTCGACGCCGCCCCGACCGGCCGCTGGCTCGGCGTCTTCGGCATCTCCACCCCGGGGCCCGGCGACCGGCGGCGCCTCGAGGCCATCGCGCGCTTCGTCGACGTCGACCTGTTCACCCTCGCGCCCTCGCCCCTGTGGTGGGGCGAGACCGCCACCGGCCGCGCCCGGGCCCGCGCCACCGCCGCCGAGGCCGAGGCCCGCGCCGAGGAGGACAACCCGATCCTCGCCTCCCTCGGCACCCTGGCCCGGCGGCAGCTCCACTGGATCGCCGACTTCGACGGGGGCGCGCGGCGCGAGGAATGGGTCGAGGGCGAAACGCCCGCCGCGCGCACCCGCCTCGGCCGCCTCCAGCGGTGGATCGCCGAGGCCGCCCCCCTCCCGGCGGCGACGGCCGGCGAGTCCCCGGACGACGACTCGCTGCAGTTCCACGCCGCGCCGGGGGCGCTGAGGCAGGCCGAGGCGCTCCGGGACGCCCTCCTCGACCTGTTCGACCGGCACGCCGACCTCGAGCCACGCGACGTGCTGGTGATGACCCCCGATGTCGCCACCCACGCCCCGCTCCTCGCCGCGGTCTTCGCCCGGCGCGGCCTGGCGGTGCGGGCCGACGGCGGCCCCGGGGGCCCGCTGCCGTCGATTCCCGTGGCGATCACCGACCTCGGCCTGCGCGCCACCAACCCGGTGGCGGCGGCGCTCCTCGCCCTGATCGAGCTGGCCGGCGAGCGGGTGACGGCCTCGCGGGTGGCGGCGCTGGCCGAGCTCGGGCCGGTGCGGGCGCGCCTCGGCCTCGACGACGAGGCGGCGGCGGCGCTGCGCGAGGCGCTGGCCGAGGCCGGCCACCGCTGGGGTCTCGACGCCGAGGACCGCCGCCGCCAGGGCCTGCCCGCCCGCGACGCCAACACCCTGCGCTTCGCCGCCGAGCGGGCCGCCCTCGGCGTGCTGGTCCCCGACGAGGACCCGCTCACCGTCGAGACGCGCGGGGCCAGCCTCGACGACGAGGCGGCGGGCCTCGCTCCCGTCGCCCCCCTCGACGCGGATTCCGGGGAGGCCGCCCGCACCGCCGCGGCGCTGGTGCGCCTGGAGCGCCTGGTCGCCTGGGCGCGCGCGCGCCTGGCCGGCCCGCACACCGCCGCCGCCTGGCGCGACCGGGCGGTGGAGGCCCTCGACGCCTTCACCGCGGTGTCCGACGAGGCCGCCTGGCTCCGGCGCGAGGTCGAGTCGGCCGTCGAGGCGCTGGCCGAGGCCGGCGGCGAGACGCCCCTCGCCCGCGACGCCGTCCTCGGCTGGCTGGAGGGGCGCTTCGAGCTGCCGGTGCGCGGCGGCGGCCGGCCGATGACCGGGGCCGTCACCGTGAGCGCGCTGCAGCCCATGCGCGCCGTGCCCTTCCGGGTGGTGGCGCTCGTCGGCATGGACGACGGCGCCTTTCCCCGGCAGGGCTCGCCGCGGGCCTGGGACCCGGTGGGCAGCCGCCGCGCCCCCGGCAGCGAGGCCGTCCCGGACCCCCGCGACGTGGACGCCCACCTGCTGCTGGAGGCGATCCTGTCGGCCCGCGACACCCTCCTGATCACCTGGAGCGGCCGAGACCTCGACAAGAACGAGAAGCTGCCCGCCGCCGTGCCCGTGGAGGAGCTCCTCGACGCCTGCGCCCGCCTGTTCGGCACCTCCCGCGAGGCCCTCGTCCGCGAGCACCCGCTGCACCCGTGGAACCCGGCGGCCCTGCGCGAGGCGCCGCCCTTCGACCACGCCGTCCTCGCCGCCGCCGCCGCGGCGCGCCGGGCCGGCGGCCGGGTCCGCGGCCTCCTGAGCGACGCCGAGCTGCCGGAGGAGCCGAGGCCGGTGCGCGCGTCGCCGCGCGAGCTCGCCCAAGGCCTCTACAACGGCGCGCGGAGCTGGCTGGGCCGGCGGCTCCAGGTGCCCGTCGGCGACGAGGCCGGGGCGGAGCCCGAGGACCTCGACCCGACGGCCTTCTCGCCGGGCGACCCGTGGAGCTGGTCCGACGCGGTCCTCGACCGCCTCCTCGAAGCCGACGATCCCGCCGACCCGACCCTCGCCCGGCGCTTCGCCCTGCGCGCCCGCGCCGAGGGCCGGGCCGCCCCCTCGGTGGTCGGCCTCGACGAGGTGCGGGCGATGGCCGCCGACCTCGGCGCCCACGCCGCCGCCCTGCGCGAGGCCCTCGGCCGGCCCGACGCGCCGGCGCCGGTCCGGGTGAGCCTCCTCGACGGCGCCGTGGAGCTGCTCGGCCCGCTCCGGACGTGGACCGGCGGGGGCCGCCGCCGGCTCGTCGAAATCCAGGTCAACGGCCGAAAGCCCTCGGCCTACCGGCTGCTGGGCGCCTGGGTGGCCCTGCTGGCGGCCTCGGCCGACGCGGGCTTTCCCGAGGTGGCCGAGGCGCGGCTGTGGCTGGCCGATGGCGACGACGCCGTGCTGCTCCCCCCGCCGCCCGACCTCGCCCGGCGCTGGCTCGACGATCTCGCCGAGGCGTGGCTCGCCGCCCGCCGCGCGCCCGAGCCGCTGTTCCCCCGGTCGAGCCCCGCCCTCGCCCGGGCCCTGGCCGAGGGCGAGACCGGCCCCGAGGCCCTGGCGCGGGCGGCGCGGCAGGCCTGGCAGGGCGGCTACCACGCCCCGGGCGACCGCGAGCGCCCCGAGGTGGCCGCGGTGTTCGGCGGCCTCGACCTGCCGGCGCGCCTCGCCCTTCCCGACGACGCGCTGGGGCGCCGGGCCGTCGAGCTGGCGCGGCGCGTGTGGCTGCCCCTGGAACGCTGGCTGGCCGACCCGGAGGCCGTGCTCGCCGAGGCCGTGCTCGCTGAGGCCGAGGAAGCCGCGGCCGGAGGTGCCGAATGACCACCCCCATCCCCCGCTGGACCGGCGCCGAGGACCTCCCCACCGGCCGGGCCGTGGTGCTCGAGGCGAGCGCCGGCACGGGCAAGACCTGGCAGATCAGCCACCTCGCCCTGCGCCTGGTCGCCGAGTACGCCGTGCCCCTCGACAAGCTCCTCGTCGTCACCTTCACCCGCGCCGCCACCGCCGAGCTGCGCGACCGGGTGCGGCAGCGGCTGGCGCGCGCCCGCGACGCCCTGGCCCACCCCGAGCCCCCGGGCGAGGACCCGGACCTCGCCGCCCTGTGGGAGGCCGGCGGCGACGCCCGGGAGCGCCGGCTGCGGGCCGACCGGGTGAGCGCGGCCCTGACCGGCTTCGACCGCCTGACCGTGAGCACGATTCACGGCTTCTGCCAGCGCGTGCTCACCCGCCTGGCCTTCGAGTCGGGCCAGGACCCGCACCTCGCCGTGGTGCCCGACGCCGACGACCTCGTCGAGGAGGCCGCCCACGACCTCGCCGGGGCCCTGGCCGCCGGCTCCACGCCGGGCGAGTGGAAGCTGCTGACCGGCAAGCGGGGCCTCGGCCTCGACGTGGAAAGCCTCCAGGCCCTCGGCCACGCCCTGCTCGCGGCGGACCGTCCGCCGGTGGTGCCCGATCCGGGCCCGGTTCCCGACGAACCCTCGGCCGTGGCGCGGGCGATTCGCGCGCCCCTGGCCGGCGTGTTCGCCGCCCGCCGGGCGCTGGCCGACTGGTTCGACACCGACGCGGCGCGGGCGGCCCTCGAAGCCCTGGAGGCGGCCTTCGAGGGCGGGCTCCTCAAGAGCACCCGCCTCGCGTACTGGGAGACCTGGCTGGAGGAGCTCGCCGCGTGGAAGGCCGAGCCCGAGGGGCCGCCGCCGATCCTCCACGCGACGAAGAACGGCCGGAACCCCCTCGTCGACGCCGACATCCTCCGGGGGCGCTTCAAGAAGGGCCGGTTCCCGGGCGACGACTGGCCGGGCTTCGCCCTGTGCCGGGCCTACGACGCGGTTCGGGCGGCCGAGGCCGAGGCGCTGCGCCCCGAGGCGGTCGGCCGGCTGCGCGCCCTGGCCGGGGCCTGGCTGCGCCGCCGCGTCCTCGGCGAGCTGGAGCGCCGCGGGCTGCTGACCTACGACGAGATGCTCGGCCGCCTCGCCGAGCGCATCCGGCGACCCGGAGAGGGGCGCGACGGCCCGCTGGCCCGGGCGATTCGCCACCTGTGGAGCGCCGCCCTCATCGACGAGTTCCAGGACACCGACCCCGCCCAGTGGGCGGTGTTCGAGGCGGCCTTCCTGCACCCGGACACCCGGCTCGTGCTGGTGGGCGACCCGAAGCAGGCGATCTACTTCTTCCGCGGCGCCGACGTGCACACCTACGTGCGGGCGGTGAAGGCCGAGGGCCCCGGCGGCCCGCCCCTGCGCGCGACCCTGCCGAAGAACCACCGCAGCGACGCGCCGCTGGTGGAGGCGCTCAACACCCTGTTCGCCTCGGCCCGCCTCGGCCCCGACATCGCCGTGCCGCCGGTGGAGGCCGCCCACGACGCCGCGCCCGACTTCGGGCGGTGGCCGAGGGTGGCCGGGCGCGCCCGCGCCGCCCTGGAGCTGCGCTGGATCCCCAACCCGGCCGACCCCGACAAGGGCATGAACAAGGACACGGCCGAGCGCCTGGCGATCGAGGCCTGCGCCGAGGAAGCGCTGCGCCTCCTCGCGGCCGGCGTCCCGATCCCGGCCCCGGAGGGGGAGCGGGCCCTGGAGCCCGACGACGTCGCCGTTCTCGTGCACAACCACCGCCAGGCCGACGCGGTTCGCCGGGCCCTGGCGAGGCGCGGCATCCCGGCGGTGGCGGCCAGCCGGTCCAGCGTCTTCGAGAGCGAGGCGGCGGAGTGGATCGCCCGGTGGCTCGAGGCCCTGGCCGCTCCCGCCGACGAGCGCCGGCTGCGCGCCGCCGCCGCCAGCCCCCTGTGGGGCCTGCCCGCCCGGGTGCTGCTGCCCGGCCGGCCCGAGGCCGACGATCCCCGCGACCGGGCCGCCACCCGCGCCTGGGAGGCCTGGGTCGCCGAGGTGCGCGCCCACGCCGAGCGCTGGCCGCGCGAGGGCT
>WGAH01000150.1 GCA_015489145.1 Deltaproteobacteria bacterium | reverse complement strand
CTCTTGGAATCGGCCCCGGAGCCGGCGCGCAAGGCGAGCAGCGCCTCGAGCCGGCCCAGCGCCTCGATCAGCGCGTCGAAGCGCTCGGGCTCGGGGCGCAGGGCCACCTCGAAGGCGGCCTCGTCGACCTGCCGGCGCAGCGCGTGGAGCCGGGCGGGCGGGTTCTTGAAGCCGCGCACGACGCGGTCGGCGGCGTCGAGGACGGGGTCGAGGTCGTCGAGGAGGCGCACCCGCCGGTTGAAGCGCACCTCGACCCGGGCGGCGGGCAGGGCGACGAAGCTGTCGCCCCGGCGCTTGAGGAAGGCGTGGCGCACGAAGGCGTCCACCCCGCGGCTCACGCCCCAGGTTCGGGCGGCGCGGGTGAAGTCGAGGGCGGTGCGGGCCTCGCGGCGTCCCACCACCGCGCGCCCCTCGCGAAAGACCTGCTCGACCTCGGCCAGCGCGGCGAAGCGCGACCACAGGGGAGCCCAGACCTCGGGGCGGGCCTCGTCGACCCCACCCGAGGCGAAACCCGCCGAGACGTGGCGGACGGCGAAGGGCAGGGCCAGGTTGCCGGGGCCCGCCGCGCCGAGGCGCTTGTGCACCGCCCCGCCGAACAGCAGGGCGCCCTCGAGCATGAGCAGGAAGTCCCAGGGGTTGGCGGTGAAGTCCTTGTGCTCGAAGCCGGGACCCTGGTTGAAGCCGCCGGCGCGGCCCGGGTCGAACTGGCCGATGGAGAGCTTCGGGAGGTCGGCGGCGGGCTCGCCGAACAGGGCGGATTCGAGCCAGCGGCGCACCTTCGCCTCGTCCCGGTCGGGGCCGAGGAGCGCCCAGGCGTGCTGCATCGCGTTGATCGTGTAGTCGAGGCGGCCCTCGTTGCCGCCGGACCCGAGGACCGGGTTGTACTGCGGCCGGACCGCGCGCCCGTCGTGGAACTGGTCGGCCCCGAGGACGAAGGCGGCGTCGAGCCAGGCGAGGGCCCCGTCGGGCAGACGCCCGCGAATCGCTCGCTGCAAGGCGTCCTTGCCGCCCTTCTTGCGGGCGATCTGGTTGCACTGGGTGCGGAGCTTCCCGAGCGCCTTGAGCCAGGTCTTGACGCGCCTGTCCTTGTGGCCCTCCACGTCGGCGAGCGGGGTGCTCTCGTCGAGCCTCACCACCTCGCCGGCCCGGGCCCGGGCGGCGGCCTCGGCGTCGAGGAGCGCCTGGAGGGCGTCGCGCGCCTTGCCGGGGGCCAGCCGGTCGCGCTCGGCGCGAATCGGCCGCAGCACGTCGCCCACGGTGCGGAAGGCGGGCGGGATCTCGTCGAAGGCCCGCACCTGGCGGATCACCTCGCGCCAGGGGGCGAAGCGCGGCAGGTCGCTGGCCTCGATGTCGGCGATGCCCTTCTGGGTGTCGCCGTCGTAGAAGCCGCTGCCGCCGTTCCACGGCGCCACCACCGGCGTCGGCGCGTAGCGGTCCATGAAGAAGTCGAGGAGGCCGTCGCGGTCGAGGGCGCTCCGCAGGACGAAGCGGTCGTCGCGCCAGGCGCCGCGCGCCGCCGGGTCGGCCTGCCGGGCCACCAGGCGCAGCACGGCGAGGGCCTTGAGGTAGCTCGCGAGGGGGGTGGGCCGGCAGCCGGCCAGCACGAGTTCGACGGGGGCCGTCATCGGGCACCTCCGGGGGTGGCGCGGGCCGCCGGCTCGGCGCTGCCGCGCCAGTCGGCCACCCGCAGCAGGGCTTCGAGGTAGGCGAGGCGGAAGGGGCCGTGGCGGTCGCGGAGGCCGAGGGCGCGCTCCGTCCAGCTCGGGCCGGTGACCGGGTCGAGGCCGATCTCCATCGGCGCCAGGGTGAGCGTCACCGCCGGGGCGCGCACCCCGCCGCCGAGGTCGGTCTCCGGCAGCGCGTCGCCCTCCCACACGCCGGCGGCGTAGCGGCGGCCCGAGTCGTCGGGCGCGGGCTCGTCGGGCGCGGGCTCGTCGGGCCAGGCGCGCACCGCCAGGCGCACCCGGCCGTGGTGGGCCGCCGCGAGGTAGGCCGCGAGGTCGGGCAGCCCCGCCTGGAGCGCGGCCAGCCCGCTGGCGAGCTCGTGGCGGAAGCCGGGCCGGGCGTAGCGCTTCATGCCGCCGGCCGACTTGGCCCAGGGCCCCCCCGGCGGCGGGTCGACCAGGGCCTCCTGGAACACGGGATGCGCCTTGCCCCGGTCGTGCCACCGGGCGGCGAGGCGCAGGGCGGCGCGATCCTCGTCGTCGAGCACGTCCGCGAGCCCGGCGATCAGCGCCTCGACGGCGGCCACCACCGCGTCGGTGTGCGCGGCCAGGGTGCGCCAGCGCGGCGCCAGGCTCGGCCGGTCGGCGTCGGCGGCGTCGGCGGGAGCCGCGTCGGCCGGCGGCGGCACCACCGGCACCGGCGCCCGGCCGGGCTTGTCGAGCCAGCCGAGGGCCGGGTCGTAGTCGCCCTGGGCGGCCGGTGCGAGGAGGGTGAGGCCCGGCACGACCTCGCGCACGGGCGTCCAGGCGCGGTCGTGGATGTCCCAGCGCCAGAAACGCGCGCCCTTCTTGCGAACGCGCTCGGCCACCGCGCCGACGGGCACCGGGCAGAGCTCGTCGCGGCGCGGGGCGGGCTCGGCGGGGCCGGGGCCGTCGTCGCCCACCGCGCGCCAGAACACGAAGACGTGGTGGTCGTCGCCCTCGCGGACGTAGGGGGAAATGTCGACGTCGCGCCCCGAGAGGTCGGGGGCGGTGTCGAACAGGTCGAGGAGGTCGACCCGCCGGAGCACCGCCGTCGCCGGGTGCGGGGCGGTGACCGGCGGAAGCGCCGCCGGCGCCGCCGAGTCGAGCCCCCGCAGCCGCCGCACGGCCTCCTCGACGTCTTCGAGGCGGTAGGGCCCGGCGAGCTTCTTCGGTTCGCCGTCGAGCCAGGCGACCCGCGCATCGGGCTGCTCGCCCCGCCGGTTGCAGCGGCCGAAGCGCTGCACCAGCGAGGGCCAGGGCGCCGGGTCGGTGACGAGGAGGTCGGCCGAGACGTCCACCCCGGCCTCGACCACCTGGGTGCAGACCGCCAGGGTGCCCGTCGGCCCCGGCTCGGCCAGCAGCGCCTCGAGGGCGGCGCGCCGGTCGCCCGGCCGGAACCGGCCGTGGACCAGGGCCAGGCGCGGCGGGGCCCCGGCCTTGCGAAGGGCGCGAGCCAGCGCCTCGTGCAGCGCCACCGCCCGGCGCACCGTGTTGACGACCACGAGGGTGCGCGTGCCGGGCCGGTGGGCGTCGAGGAGCCAGGCGGCCACCTGCCGGGCATTCGTCGGGTCGGCCACGGGCGCGGGGGCCAGGGGCTTGGCGGCCTCGAGGCGCCGGGCGACGCGCGGGTCGGCGCGGTCGGGGTCGCCGGGCTCCAGCCGGTCGGGCGCGTCGGCGGCCTCCTCGAAATCGACGGTGTGGAGCCAGTCCGGGCGCAGGGTGGCGCTCATCCACACGCTGCCGGAGCGCCGCGCCCCGAGCTTGCGCCGCAAGGCGTGGAGCTGCGCCGTCGTCGCCAGCCCGCTGCCCATGAGCTGCACCTCGTCGAGGACCCACAGGGCGTCGGTGTGCAGGAGCCCGAACTGCACCGGCCAGCGAAAGCGGCTGCTCGCGTAGCCGCGCATGAGCGCCCGGGAGAGGAGGAGGTCCTGGGTGCCGACGAGGATGGCGTCGCGGTCGGGCAGGCGGTCCCAGTCGCGCTCCACGTCGCCGCCGAGGAGCAGGAAGACCGGCACGCCGGAGCCGTCGCCGGCCCACGGGTCGTAGCGGAGCAGCCGGCCGGCCGCGTCGAATTCCGCGTGACCGGCGAGCATGCCCAGCTCGTGCAGCCACTTCACGGCGGCATCGCGGGTCTGCTCGACCAGGACCCGCATGGGAAGGCAGTAGACGAGGCGTCGCGGCGTGGCGGCGCGCACGGGCTCGGGGGCGAAGCGGCGGCGCCACGTCCAGCCGAGCACCGCCATCGCCGTCTTGCCGAGACCGGTGGGGACGGAGACGACGGCGGGCAGGCGCTCGGCCTCGGCGAAGGCGCGCTGGAAGGGGAAGGGGCGGTGGCCGGTCGCGGCTTCGAAGAAGGCGGCGAAGCCTGGCGCATCGGGAAGGGCGGGTCGGGTCAAGGAGACACCTCCGGTCGGTTCGCGGGAGGAGACGCGCCGGCGGCCGGGAAACGGACACCGGGCCGCCGAGGGAGGGGAATCCTACCGAAAGCGGCAGGCAGGAATCTACGATCCCGGCCGGACAAATGGTGTCCACGCTCGAACCACGCGATCCCACCGGGCATCCCGCCGGCGGTCGGCCAGCGCTCCTCGGGCCGGCGATCCTGGACCCGCCGGAAGGGGCGCGACCTCCTCGACCGCGGCCAGCCGCTCAGGCCTCGGGACGCGGCCAGGTGCGGAGGCGGGGTTCGGCGTCGGGCACCAGGAGGGCGACGCGGTCGGCGCCAAGGGCGACGCTCCGGTGAGGATCGCCCGCGCCCTCGAAGCGGGCCTGCTCGGCGCCGGTCGGGTCCAGGAGGAGGAGCGTCCAGGACACGGGCCCGCCGCCGGGTTCCCTGTGGAGCACCAGGGCGGCGACGCCCCGGTCGTCGGCCGCCACGGCGGCACCCACCCCCGGAAGTGCGGCCCGAACGCGCTCCTCGACACGATCGGTCGCGATCTCGAGCCCGTGGAGCACGCCGTCCTGGGCGAGCGCCCACAAGCGGCCCGAGGTGGAGGCGAAGCGCTCGACCGGGGCGTGTTCACCCCAGGGAAGGCGCGTCGCCTCGCCGGCGGAGACGCGGATCAGCGCGGTGGCATCGGCCAGGACCAGGCCGCCGGGCACCGCCGCCACGTCGCTGCCCTGGCTGTTGGGCAGGCTGAACGGCGGATCCGCCGCCAGCCCATCGCCCTGGCGCGCGAGCCTGTGACGCCGGGCGGAACGCAGGTCGGGGCTCAGCACCCAGAACGCGGCGGCATCGCCCGGGTCCGCCAGCAGCGGCAAGGGGGAGCGGGCCAGGCGCACCCGCGTCGGGAGGGCGTCGTGCGTGTTCTCCGTACGATGCACGGCCCACACCCGGTCCGCGCGCCGGTCGAGGGCGAGGAGGGAGCCGTCGGCCAGCACCGTGAGCCCCACGCCGAGGTCGAGGGGCACCCGGTCGGTCTCGACGCCCGCCCGGTCGGTGAGCACCAGCGCGTCTCGATGGAGGACGGCAAAGCCGCCCGGTCGGGCGGCGAGGCGGTCGGCCCGGGGAACCCGCGCGATTCCCGGCGCCACGGTACCCGCGCGCGCGGCGCCGATGCGCCGGCTTCCCGGCCACCCGTTCGTGATTCCCACCGACATGATGGCTCCAAGCCCTCGAAGGACAGTGCGACGGTTCCACATCGCTCCAGCCTACAACCGATCGGCCCAGGCATCGCGAACGGACTGGAGCTGTTCCGGTGTCATGGCCCTGGCGGCCTCCTGCTTGTAGGCCTCGTGGTCGGCCTCGCGCCCCGCCGGCGCTCCGCGGGCCGGCGCTCCCCCGGGGGGCGCGGGTGGCGGGCGGGCGCGTTATCGTGCCGGGAAACTCCGGAGGACATCCCATGAACCCGACCCTCAAGACCGCCCTCACCCTCGGCGCCGCCCTGCTGCTCGCGGCGTGCAACGGCAGCGACAAGACCGACGACACCGGCACTTTCGGCGACGGTGGCGCCGCCGGGGACGGCGGAGCCTCGGGCGACGGCGGCTCGGCCGGCGACGGCGGCTCGGAGGGCGACGGCGGGGCCGGCGACGGCGGCTCGGCCGGCGACTTCGACAGCACCGTGATCGTCGACGGCGCCTGGCGCATCGTTCTCGCCGAGGCCACCTGGGTCGAGCCCGCCGGCGTCGGCTCCCTGCTCGGCTCGATGATCGACTACGACCTGCTCCTCGGCGTCACCGGCGTCGACGGCGACAACCTCGACACCCTCCTCGCCCTCGGGCAGAGCGGCGTCGACCAGCAGGACTACTGCCAGCCCACCCTGGCGCTGACCGGCGACTTCTCGGCCGCCCCCACCTTCGCCATCGGCCCCGACGACCTCAGCATTCCCTACAACGACGCCGACCTCGTCCTCAACGACTTCCAGATGGCCGGCACCTTCTCGGCCGACGGCGAGCTGATCACCGACGGCGCGATCTCGGGCTACCTCGACATGCGCGAGCTGGCCCCGGCCCTCGAGTCCTCCATCGGCACCTCCGATCCCGACGAGGTCTGCTCGCTGCTCGCCGGCTTCGGCGTCACCTGCGGGGCCTGCGCCAGCGACGGCGCGAGCTACTGCGTCGACCTCGCCCTCGAGGACATCGAGGCCGAGCGCCAGGACTTCTCCCTGCGCGAGGTGGCCGAGGCCGGCACCGACCCGGACTGCGAAGGCTGATCCCCCGGGGCCCCGGCCATGGACGCCCCGCCGCTCCCGGTGATCCTGATCGGCGGGGGCATCCTCGCCTTCGCCGCGCTGTTCGCCTGGGCGGTGCTGCGCGAGGGCCGGCGCCAGGAGCGCGACCGCGACCGCGCCCTGGCCGAGGCCCTCGCGCCGCTGGGCTGGACCTGGGAACGGGTCGAGGCCCTGCGCGAGCGCATCCGGCCCTTCGGCGCGCTGGGCACGGCCCGCAACCCGATCCCCGGGGCGGCCCGGCGAACCGTCGAGACGCCGGCCGGGCCGGCCCGCCTGTTCCTGTTCCACCAGGTCGCGATCAGCACGCGCAAGGCCGGCCTGTTCACCGCCTGCCTCGCCGAGCTGCCCCGGCCCCTCGGCGGCGAGCTGGTCGCCACCGCCGCCGGCCCCGCGGGCGTCCGCCTCTCGCGGGCCGCCCTGTCCGACACCGCGACCACGGGCGACGACGCCTTCGACCGCCGCTTCGTCGTGACGGCACGCCCCGCCGAGACCGCTTCCGCCCTGCTCGACGACGAGACGCGGGCCGATCTGCTCGGCGCCGCCGGGGCCCTGTCGGCCCCCCTCGTCCTCCAGGTGCGCGGCGGGCGCTTCGTCGTGCACAACGACGTCTCGGCCGCCTCCTCGATGACCCGGCCCGAGGACTACGCCGCCCTCGCCCGCCTCGCCGAGGGCCTGGCCCGCCGCTGGTCCGCCGGCGCCGGGGCGTAACGCCGTGCGCCCCGTCCTCGCCGCCCTCCTCCCGGCGGGCCTCGCCGCCTGCCGCGAGCCTCCGCCGTCGCCGGCCCTCGTCGTCCTGGCGAGCTTCGACACCACCCGGGCCGACGCCCTGTCCTGTTACGCCGACGAGTCGCACTGGGGCCTCGCCTTTCCCGCCGACTCGCGCCCCGCCCCCGACACCCCGGTCACCTGCGGCCTCGCCGCCGAGG
>WGAH01000149.1 GCA_015489145.1 Deltaproteobacteria bacterium | reverse complement strand
GTTGGGATGGTCCAGATCAAGGCGATGGCCTCGTGGGTCCTCGGCCTGGTCGGGGCCCTGGTCCTCCCCGGCCTCTTCTCCCTGCTCGTCTACGCGGCGCTCCTGCGCTTCGGCCTCGAGCCGGACCGGGCGGCCAGCATCGCGGCCCCCACCTGGCCCGGCTTCGTCGTCGCCTTCTTCACCGTCGCCCTCTGGCGCTCCACCCAGGCCCAGGCGGAGGCCACCCGGGCGATGCAGGAGCTCCAGGCGCGCATGGCCGCGGCGGACCTCGAACCGCTCCTGGGCGTCCGGATCGTGAAGGAGTTCGACGAGGAAGCGGAGACCGAACGCACGTGGCTCGAGGTCTCCAACCTGGGCAAGTACGGCGTCCTCTTGCTAGGCGTCTACTGGCTGGAGTCCTGCGCCGAGGATCCTCCGGAACCAAAGGCTCCCGAGTGGCTTGGCAAGAAGAGCGATTTCCCCATGGCGATACCCAGCGGCGCGACCGTGAAGGCCTTCGTTCTCGACTCCCTGAAGCGGCTCTTTCAAGAAGAGGGCGCCGACGAACTGGGCTGCCTCGCCCTTTCCCTGCTCCACGGAGGGGAGTCTCTCCAGCGATGTTACGACGTGACGAAGGTCGTCGAAGGCGTATTACGAATCGTCTTCGACTTCGACGTCTCCCCTCGCGACTTCGTGGGCTTCGAGGTGGAGGAGGCCACCCAGCCCAAGCCCGACGTGCACGAGTTCGTCAATTACGGCACCGTGCTTACGGAGCGCCCCTGCCCGCGCTGGGTGGCCCGGGTCCTGGATCCCGCCGAGGACGGGTAGCGTCCAGGTCACGGCGTCTTCCCGGGTCCTCCGTCAGGCGGCCCGGGCGGGGTGACCAAGGACGAAGCCGGGCCAGGCCTCGGCGAACCCTTCGGGAGCGAGGCGCTCGAGGGGCAGGGCCAGGGCGGGGCCGTCCTCGCGCTCGAAGCGGACGAACCCGCCGGCGATCTCGAAGCGGAGGGCCCCCTCACCCGGGAGGGTCTCCCCTTCCAGGTGGAAGCGCAGCGGCCAGGGGCCCTCGCCGGCGCCGGGGGCGTGGACGTGGGCGGGGACGGAGAGGTAGCGCGCCCCGCGGCCGCGGGCCACCAGCCGGTTGCGGCGGGGCAGGAGCAGCCAGTCGACCTGGTGCTGGAAGGCGAAGGTCGGCCGCCGCAGGGCGGCGGCGGCGGGCGCGGGGACGAGGACGACGGCGCGGAATTCGCTGGGGTCGGGGTGCACGGGACCTCCTTTCGGGCTCAGGCGGCTTCGCGCCCCGCCGCCTCGGGGGGCTCGGGCGCGACCTCGGGAAAGAGCGGGATCCGCTTCGGGCCCGCGGCCAGCGCGGCCCGGGCGGCGGCGACGACCTCCTCGGGCAGGCGGCCGCCGTGGCGCAGGGCCGTCTCCGCGAGCGCGGGGTGAGCGCGCACCCGCCGCGCCAGCAGCTCGCGGACCCGGGGCTCGCGTAGCAGCTCGTCGAAGTAGCGGCTCTCGAGGAGCGCGGCGTCGGCCGCGGCCATGAGCAGGAAGAGGGCCGCGCGCCCGGCGCGGCCCGCGGGGGTCTTGGGGTAGGGGTGGAGCACGGCGTCTCCCCTCCCCCGGCCTAGACGCGCATCGGCACGACGACGGCCAGGTAGCCCACGTCGCCGGTGTCGCGAACCACCATGGGGCTCACGGGACCCGAGAGCTCGAGCCGGGCCGTCGCGCCCACCGGCTGGAGGGCGTCGTCGAGGTAGCGGCCGTTGAGGACCACGGTGAGGGGCTCGCCCTGGTAGGAGGCGAGCTCCACGACCTCCTCGCCGCGGCCGTAGTCCCCCTCGCCGACGAGGCGCACCCGGCCTTCCTCGAAGGCGAGGTCGACGCGCGCGTTGGCCGCGTCGGCCAGCACCAGCACGCGGCGCAGCGCCTCCCGCAGGGGCTTCGCCTCGACCTCGGCGACGGCGACGAACTCGTCCGGGATCGGCCGCCGGTAGTCGGGGTAGACCCCTTCGAGCAGGGCGGTCGCGTAGCGCACGTCCTCGGTGACGACGACCAGCCGCCCGCGCCGGTGGCGCAGCTCGACCGGGGCGCCGCCGGGGGGCAGGAGGCGCAGCAGCTCGATCAGCGAGCGCTTGGGCGTGACGAAGGCGAACGGCTCCTCCGGCGCGGCCCGTGTTTCCTCCGCGTCCTCGGCGTCCTCGGCGTCCGCCGCCTCCTCGGCCTCCTTGGGGAGGGTCACCACGATCCCCTCCGGCAGCTCGCGTTCCGCGAGCGCGAGCCGGAAGCCGTCCGAGGCGACCGCGCGCAGCCGGTCCGGGTGGACTTCGAGCTGGGCCCCGCGGAAGATGGCGCGGTACTCCTCGTTACTGACGGCGTAGAGGACCGGCTCGAAGACGCCGGCGATCGCGTTCGCCGGCGCGGTGAGCAGGGGCTCGCCCTCGAAGTCGAGGGGCAGCTCCTCGCCCGCCTCCATCAGGTAGAGCTCGGTCTGGAAACCGCCGCCCGCGACCGCGAGCCGGTCTTCGGTCACGGTCAGCGTGACCTCGGAGGCGGCGATGGAGCCCGCCACCCGCTGGAGGAGCGCGGCCGGCACCAGCCGGGTCGGGCCCGGCGTCGCGTCGGCGGGGATGCTGAGCTCCAGGTCGCGCTCGCCGTCTGAGGCCGCCAGCACCAGCGCGCCGTAGGTGGGCGTGAGGGCGACGTGGGCAAGGACGGGGTCGCTGGGGCGGCCGGGAACCACGCGCGTCAGCTTGTCGAGGGCCTGCTTGAGCGACTTCGTTCCGAGCTTCACTACGACGGGGGTTCCTTCTTGCGGTTTTTCGAGTGCGGCTCCCATGGTCTCTCCTTTCGTCCCCACGGCGGCCGTGGGGGTCGTGCACGGAACGCGCCCACGGACGGGCGCGTGCGCGGTAGCCTTGGGTTAGGTACGGGGGCGGGTATGCCTCCGGGGAGGTGGAAGGTGGAACAACCGGGCCTCTTCGAAGACCGCGGCTGGCTCGATCCGGACGAGCGCCGGCGCCGGGTCGCGGACGCCGTCGCCGCCGGCGACGTCGGGTCGCTGCTCGCGGGCTTCGACGCCTACCTGAGGGGCTTCGGCCACCCGGAGTCGAGCCGCGGCGTCTGGGGCCAGGCCCTGGGGGACTTCCTCACCTGGCTGTGGATGTGGCAGGGGCGGGTGGGACTCGTACTGGAGACGGGCGACGTCGAGGCCTGGTACCGGGCCCTGGCCACCGCCGGCCGCCACCGCCTGGAGGGAAGCGCCCCGCGGCGGCCGCTCTCGGCCGGCAGCCTGCGCACCTGGCTCCACGGCCTCCGGCGGGGGGCCGAGTTCTTCGCCTGGGCCGGCCACCCCTGGCCGGACGGGCTGCGCTGGCCGGCGCTCCACAAGGACCGCGCCGCGCAGCAGCCGCCGGTGACCCACGCCGAGTTCGCCGCGCTCCTCCGGGCCGCGGAGGCCTACGACGAACCGGAGGGCTCGCTGTTGCGGGCGATCCTCTACCTCGCCGGCGACGCCGGGCTGCGCCAGCGGGAGATGGAGCACCTGCGGCTGGGGGACTACGCGGACGGGCGGCTGGCCGTGCGCAAGACCCCCTACTTCGTGCAGCGGCGCATCGACCTCTCCCCCGCCGCCCGCGAGGCGCTGGAGGCCTGGCTGGAGGTGCGCGCCCGGCTGGGGGTGGACCCCGCGGAGGAGGCCCTCTTCGTGAGCCCCAAGCGGCGGGTGCCCCTCAAGCAGGACGCCTTCGCCCGGCGCTTCGCGCGGCTCTTCGAGGAAGCCGCGGTGGGCAAGGGGCGGCGGATCGCCTCGCAACGGCTGCGCTCGCGGGCGCGCGAGCTCGCCTGGCAGCGACTCGGCAAGCGCGAGCGGGTGGCCGAGTTCCTCGGGGTCGAGCACCCCGAGGCGCCGGCCTGGACCCTCTAGGAGGAAGCCCGTGAAGCTGAGGATTCGTTTCGAGACCCCCATCGGCGTCCCCGTCGAGGCCGAGCTCGAACCCGGGGAGGACCTCTACGAGG
>WGAH01000148.1 GCA_015489145.1 Deltaproteobacteria bacterium | reverse complement strand
CTCCTCCTCGCCCCGGTCGGCGGGCAGGCCGGGCTTCCCGCCGACCGGGGCGAGGAGGAGGGGGGAGCGTGAGCGCGCCGGAGTGCCTGCTCATGGGGCTGGAGGGCCCGGCGGCCGAGGCGCTGGCCGCCCGGCTGGCCGCCGACGCCGAGGCGGCCCTGGCGCACCTCGGGCTGGCCGGCGCCGAGCTGTCGCTGGCGCTGTGCGACGACGCCACGATTCACGCGCTCAACCGGGACTACCGCGGGGTGGACCGGCCGACGGACGTGCTGAGCTTCGCCCAGGAGGAGGGCGAACCGGCCGGCGACGCGGGCGTGCGGGTCCTCGGCGACGTGGCGATCAGCCTCGACACGGCGGGGCGCCAGGCCCGGGAGCAGGGTCACGCCGTCGAGATCGAGCTGCGGGTGCTCCTCGTGCACGGCCTGCTGCACCTCCTCGGCCACGACCACGGCGAGGCGGAGGAGGCCGCCGCCATGCGTGCCGCCGAGGCCGACCTGCTCGCCCGCCTCGGTCGGGATAGGCCGGCGGGACCGGTCGGCGCCTCCGTGCGGGGCCGCCCGCTGCTCGACAGGGAGGAACCATGAGCATCGACCCGGATCTCTACGAGCTGAAGAAGTCCATCGGCGCGCGTCTCGACGCGCTTCGGGGGCATCTTTGACGTCCCGGGACTGCGCGCCCGCATCGAGGAGCTCGAGGCGCTGAGCGCCGAGCCGGACTTCTGGTCCGACCAGGATCGCTCCACCGCGCTCCTCAAGGAGAAGGCCCGCCTGGAGCGGGCGCTCAGGGGCTACGAGAAGCTGCGCCAGGCCTACGAGGACGCCCTCACCCTGGTCGAGCTGGGCGAGGAGGAGGGCGACGCCGAGGTGATCGCCGAGGGCACCGCCGCCCTGCGCGCGTTGCCGCCGAAGCTGCGCGAGGCCGAGATCGAGCAGATGATGTCCGACCCGGCCGACATCTCCGACGCCATCGTCGACATCAACTCCGGGGCCGGCGGCACCGACGCCAGCGACTGGGCCGACATGCTCAAGCGCATGTACCTGCAGTGGGCCGCCCGCATGGGCTACAAGGCCGTCGTCGTCGACGAGCAGCCCCACGAGGAGGCGGGCATCAAGAGCGCCCGCATCGAGGTGCACGGCCCCTACGCCTACGGCTACCTCAAGGCCGAGATCGGCGTGCACCGGCTGGTCCGCATCAGCCCCTTCGACGCCAGCGCCCGGCGCCACACCGCCTTCGCCAGCGTCGACGTCACCCCGGACATCGACGACGACATCGAGGTGGAGGTCAACGAGAGCGACCTTCGCATCGACACCTACCGGTCGAGCGGAGCCGGCGGGCAGCACGTCAACACCACGGATTCCGCCGTCCGCATCACGCACCTGCCCACCGGCATCGTGGTGACCTGCCAGAACGAGCGGTCGCAGCACAAGAACAAGGCCCGCGCCCTCAAGATCCTGCGGGCCAAGCTCTACCAGCACGAGCTCGAGCGGCGGCAGGCCGAGATCGACGCCCAGAACGCCCAGAAGAAGCGCATCGAGTGGGGCAGCCAGATCCGCAGCTACGTGCTGCACCCCTACCGCATGGTCAAGGACCTTCGCACCGGGGTCGAGGTGGGCGACGCCGACCGGGTGCTCGACGGCGACCTCCAGCGCTTCATGGAGGCCTGGCTGGTGCAGCGGTCGAGCGGCGAGGCCGAATCGGGAAGCTAGGCCGGCCGCTCGAGGGCCCGGCGCACCGCCGCCCGCAGCGCGGCGCCGTCGAAGGGCTTGGGCACGTAGGGCAGGCCGCGCAGCGCCGCCTCGTCGGGCGAGGCGTGGAAGCCGCTGGCGACGACGACGGGCAGGTCCGGCCAGCGCCGGCGCAGCCGGGCGAGCACGGCGTGGCCGTCCATGCCCGGCATCGACAGGTCGAGGAGCACCAGGTCGGGGGGCCCGTGGTCCGAGAGCCAGGCCAGGGCCTCCTCGCCGCCGCCGACCTCGGCGACCGCGAAGCCGTCCCGCTCGAGGTAGCGGCGGGCGACCTTGCGGACGCCGGGTTCGTCGTCGACCACGAGGACGCGGCCCGTCGAGGGCGCGGCGGGCGACGGGTTGGGCCGGGC
>WGAH01000147.1 GCA_015489145.1 Deltaproteobacteria bacterium | reverse complement strand
ATCCTCGACCTCGCCGGGCTCTCGGGGATTCGCGGCGACGGGCGGTCGCTGCTCGCCGGCATCGACGCGGGGCGCCTGTCCCGGGAGCACGACGGCAGGCCGGTGATCGCGCGCTTCGCCCGCAACCGGGACTTCGTCGACCAGCCGCGCCTGCCCCGACGCCCCGAGGAGGTCTTCGTCGAGCTCGGAGCCCGCGACGAGCGCTGGAAGGCGCTGCGCCGCTGGGAGGAGGCGGAACCGCGGATCTACGACCTGGCGGGCGACCCGGCGGAGACCCGGGCCCTCGCCCCCGGCGAGGCCCCCGACGCCGCCGACCGCCTGGGGCCGGCGCTGGCGGAGGCCCGGGAGGAGGCCGTCGTCGGGGAGCACGACGAGGCCGACACCGAGCGCATGCGCGCCCGCCTGCGGCGCCTCGGCTACCTCGGGGGGGAGGCGTGAGGGCGCGGGGCGGGCTGCTCGCGGGCCTCGCCGCCCTCCTCCTCGGAGCCCGCCTCGCCGCCTCGCCCGCCGACCCGCCGGGGGCCTCCGCCCTCCGCGCCGCCTGGGCGGCCCACGCCCCGGCGGTGCGCGGCCCGATCCCGGCGGTGCTCGAGGCCGGAGACTTCGCGACGCTGGCCGCCGGAGAGGCCGTCACCCGGCGCTGGGATCAGCCCCCGGCCGAGGCCGGCGGCCGGCCCGTCACCTGGGCGACCGGCGCGATCTGGGTGCCGACCCCGGTGCAGGCGCCGTGGATCGAGATCTGCGACGCGCCCCACGCGCCGCCCTCCCGGCTGCACGTCACCCGCATTCCCGGCCCCTGGCCCCCCGGCGTGCGGACGGTCTACTCGCTGCTCGACCTGCCCTGGCCCTTCGACGACCGGCAGTGGGTCAGCCGCCTGGAACCCGACGCCGACCTCCACGCCCGCGACCCGGCGCTCTGGCGGCGCACCTGGCGGGTGGTGGACCCGGCGCTGGCCCCCGACCCCGACCCGGACGCGGTCTGGATGGTGGAGAACCGCGGCGCCTGGACGATGCTGGACCTCGGCGAGAACGCGGGCACCCTCGTCGTGTTCACGCTTCGCACCGTGCTCGGCGGCCGCATCCCCGCCGGCGTCTCGCAGCGCTTCGCGCTTCTCGGCCTCGCCGACGCCCTCGAGCGCCTCGCCGCCCGGGCGCCGGGGATGCGCGCCCACTACGGCGCCGGCCACGAGCCGGTCTACGCCCCCGACGGCCGGGCGATCCCCCCGGGGAGCTGGTAGGCGGCGCCTTCAGGCGCGCAGGGCCTCGCCGAGGCGACGGCCGATCGCCACCCCGTCGGGGCCGCTCTCCTCGACGCGCACGAGCCGGCCCGCGCCGTCCTCGGCCACCGCCCGCACGAGGAAGCGCCCGGAGGCATCGAGCCGGGCGTGGCAGGCCGCCGGCACGTTGCAGCCGCCGCCGTAGGTCGTCAGGAAGGCGCGCTCCACCTCGACGCAGCGGCGGGTGGGCGCGTGCTCCACCGCGCGCAGCAGGGCGAGCACCCGGTCGTCGTCGGCCCGGCACTGGAGGCCGAGGGCCCCCTGCCCCACCGCCGGCACGAAGCGGTCGAGGGGCAGCGGGTGGATGTCGGGGCGCTCGATGCCGAGGCGGGCGAGCCCGGCCATCGCCAGCACGATGGCGTGGTAGCGCCCCTCGTCGAGCTTGCGGAGGCGGGTGTCGACGTTGCCGCGAATGCCCTCGACGCGGAGGTCGGGGCGGGCGAGGCGGAGCTGGGCCTGCCGCCGCAGGGAGCCGGTGCCCACCACGTCGCCGGGTTCCAGGGCGTCGAGGTCCCGGCCGGCGAGGGCGTCGCGGGGGTCGGCGCGCTCGGGCACGCAGCCGAGGGTGAGCCCCTCCGGGTCGTCGGTGGGCAGGTCCTTGAGGGAGTGGACCGCGAAGTCGACGCGCCCCTCGCGCAGGGCGGCCTCCAGCTCCGCCGTGAACAGGCCCTTGCCGCCGATCTCGGCCAGGGCGCGGTCCTGCACCCGGTCGCCGCGGGTCTGGATGATCTCCAGCTCGATGCGGGCCCCGGTGGCGTCGGCGATGCGCGCCGCCACCTGCCGGCTCTGGGCGAGGGCGAGCTTGCTGCCGCGGGTGCCGAGGACGAGGCGTTCAGGCATGGGGTTCCTCCGGGGGGGACGGCGCCTTCGCCGGCGCCACCGGGGCCCGCAT
>WGAH01000146.1 GCA_015489145.1 Deltaproteobacteria bacterium | reverse complement strand
GTCCTGCGCCTCGCCGACGGCGGGGTCGCGCGGCCCCCGGCCCCCGAGGCCGACCCGGAGCGCCGCGACTGGCGCCGCCTGCTCCGGGGCGCCACGCGGCCCCGCTGGGAGCTGGCGGGCGGCCTCGGGCTCGGTCCCGGCGCCGGCGGCGGGCGCCTGGCCGGTCGCCTCCGGCTGGCGCCGACGACCTACGCGGTGCTCGGTCTCGGCGGGCGCTTGGCGGCGGGCGACGCCGTCCTGCCCCTCGACGTCGGCATCCAGGCCGCGGTGGGCGGCTGGCGCCTCGGCGGGAGCGCCGTGTCCGCGCTGCGCGTCCACGAGCGCGACTGCGGCGCCCGGGAGCTCTGGCTCGACCTCGGCGGCGAGGTCGAGGTGGCCGCGCGGGTGCTCCTGCTCCCGCGCGTCTGGCTGGAACCCTCCGCGCGCCTGGGCTGGGTCGGCGGGCCCGAGGCGACGGCGGGCCTGGGGGTGGCATGGGCGCCCTGAGGCTCGCGGTGCTGGCGGCGCTCGGCGCGGGCTGCTCGCTGCGCCTCGCCTCCGAGCCCTGTCCCGGCGACACCGGGCGCTCCCCGGGCAAGGAGGACTCCACCACCTCCGCCGGCGACGACACCGGGGGTCGCGACACCGGGGGTCGCGACACCGGGGGTCGCGACACCGGCGCGTCGAGCGGGCCCCCCGTGCGATCGGTGGCCCTCGGCAGCGCCTGGAGCTGCGCCCTCTTCGAGGACGCGGGCGTCGCCTGCCTCGGCGAGCCCGAGGCCACGCTTTCCGGCTGGTCCCGCGACACGGTGCCCGCCGACGCCCGCGCCCTGCGCGGCTCCTCGACGGCCCTGTGCACCCTCCTCGCCGACGGCACCGCCGCCTGCTGGGGCTGGATGGGCGAGGGGGCGGTGCTCGAGGCGGCGGACGGCGCGATGATCGACCTCGCGGTCGGCGACGCCCACGCCTGCGCCATCGGCGAGCGCGCGACGGTGAGCTGCTGGGGCGAGGACGCCGCCGGCCAGGCCACGCCGCCGGCCGACCTCGCGGGCGTCACCGCCATCGCCGTCGGGGCCAGCCACACCTGCGCCCTCACCGAGGGCGGGCGGCCCACCTGCTGGGGAGGCGACGACCCGGCCGTCGTCGATCCGCCCGAGGGGGTGGCCCTGAGCGCCCTCGCCGCCGGCGGCGACGCCGCCTGCGGCCTCGACGCCCACGCCGGCGGCCTGCTGCGCTGCTGGGGGGCCGCCGACTCCCCGGTGGTGGCCCTGGCCCCCAAGGTCGAGGCCGCGGCCGTCGCCGTCTCGGAGCGCTTCGGCTGCCTCGTCGAGGCCGAGGGCGGCGCCGTCGACTGCTGGGGCGAGGTCGGCGCCGACCCCCCGACGACCCCGGACGGCGGCTGGAGCGAGGTCTACGCGCCACCCACCGGCGACCAGGCCTGCGCCGTCGCCGCCGGGGCCCCCGACCGCCTCGTCTGCTGGGGCGACGGCGCCGAGGGCGAGACGGGCGAGCTTTTCTGGCCGGCTCGGTAACGGGCCGGCGGGCGCCCCGTTTTGGAGAGGAGGAGCGGCGACGTGGACCGGCAGGGAGGCAGGCGCATGGAGGCGACCGATCGCATCGCGGAGTGGATTCGGGCCTACCTGCGAGACGGGCGCGGGGCGGCGGCGCTCCTGCGCGAGTTCGGCCGCCACGTGCGCCGGGTGGCCCGCCCCTACCCCGAGGCCTGGTTCGTCGGTTGCCGCAAGGACGACGAGGCCCTCGACGACCTCGCCGACCGCGTCTTCACCACCTGCGACCGGCAGCCCCGGCGGCGCGCCCCCTTCCTCGGCCGGGCGCCCTTCCGGGCCTACGTCGAGGAGGCGATGGGCGGCCGGGCGATTCGCTACCACACCTTCTACGCGCGACGTTCGCTCACCCGGGAGATCATGCGCGGGGACTACCAGCACAACGTGGTTCGCGACCCGCACCTGCGCTGGCGGGCCGAGTTGTTCCGGGACCTCCGGGAGGTCCTCGAGACCGTGGCGGTGCCGCGCGACCCCGAGGCCCGCCCGGTCGTCTGGGTGCTGCGGGGGCCGGCGCGGGTGCCGACCGAGACCCCCGAGGCGGTGGTCGCCGAGCTCCGCCGGCGCGGCGAGACCGAGCTGGCGTCGGTGGTGCGCGCGCTGCTCGGCCGCCTCGGCCCGATGACGCGCTCCCGCCTCGCCAACCTCGCCGCCGAGGTGCTTCCCGCGCCCCCGGCCGAGCCCGAGGACGCCGCGGTCGTCCAGGGCGATCCCCTCCTGGCGGCGGGGGTGCGCCGGGCGGTGCTGGCGGCCTGGCGCGAGCTGGAGCCCTCCGACCGCCGCCTCCTCGGGGCCCTCGCCCGGGGCTGGTCCTACGACGAGGTGGTGGCCGCCTTTCCCGAGTTTCGGCACAAGGTCGCGGTCACCCGCGCCGTGACCCGCATCAACCGCCACTTCGCGGGGCGGGTGGCGGTTGA